>NZ_PNCZ01000031.1:0-53663 GCF_005887425.1 Pseudoalteromonas sp. S2721 | reverse complement strand
GGAAGGTATCAGCGATGCTGCACGTGATTACACTAAAGCTAAAATTGGCGATTTAGATGGTGACGGTGATATTGAAGCATACACTGCAGATACTGTGGGTTGGTCTTACTACGGTGCAACTGTTTTATCTCCAGACTTTTCAGAAGCAAAAGCTTCTCTGTTGTGTGATGATCTAATTGCAGAATACGGTGAAGATACATTCCGTCGAGTAGATGCTAACGAAGATTGGGGCCCAGGCTCTGAATACTGTATGTATGCTTTTGGTAATGTATCTTACAACACAGCATCTATTGATCGTAACACACTTTACATCAGCTCTAACTATGAAATTGCTGATAACGTAGAGTGGTTTGGCCAAACAATGTTCGTTCAAAACTCATCATTTGGTCGTTATGCTCCACCTGCTGCTGCGTGGGAAAGTATGTCGGCGGATAATCCGCATAATCCATATGGCGTAGATGATGCGTATGGTCTATTTCGTTGGGTTGGTATCGGTACTCGTGATGGTAACGTAGATGATTATAATATCGATTTAACTACTGGTCTTCGTGGTGATTTGGACTGGAACAATGCGTCATGGGAAGTTTACTACCACCGTAACAAAGCAGACAATAAGGCTGTTGGTGAATACTACCTTTCTTATGCTGGCCTAGCGTATAACCAACAGAATGATATCTCTTTAGATTCTGAAGAAGGTATTGCTAATATGAAAGCAACAACTCTTCAACAATCTTCGTCTACATTTGATCAATACTTTGCTGGTTTAGGCTTTGATTTATTCGAACTACCTGGCGGTTCAGTTGCTCACTATGTAGGTATGGAGTACTTTGAGCAAACTTTTGCTGACATTTATGATGGCCAATCAGAAGCAGGTCGAATCGGTGGCTCTGCAGGTAACTCTTCTGAAGGTAAGCGTGACGTGACGGCATTCTTCTTCGAATCAGTGCTTCCAGTGACTGAAACAGTAGAATTGAATTTAAAAGCTCGTTACGATGACTACTCTGATTTCGGCGATAATATTGCACCTGCAATTTCTGCTCGTTGGCAAGTAGCTGATAACATCGTTATCCGAGGTTCTTACTCTGAGTCTTTCCGTGCACCAGGTTTAGACCGTTTGAATGCAGCCCGTTCATTCTCAGCAGAAGACGCAATCGATTATGCGAATGGATCTACTACAGAACGCCAGTATGATACTTATTACACGCAAAACTCTGAGCTAGATGCGGAAGAATCTGATTACACTAACCTAGGTATCGCCTGGGATGTAAACGATAACCTTACGTTCAAACTTGATTACTTCCAGTTACAAATCGATAATGTAATTCAACAAAAGACATTACAGTCACTACTATCAGATGAAGCTGCAGGTCTAATTTCTGCAGTATCAGTAGACACAGATACTTCAAACGAAACTTTCTATTTGAAACGTGCAGCATCTGGAACACTTATTGAAGCAGGTACGTCTTACTTTAACGGTGCAGGTTTTGAAGTTGAAGGTATCGATTTTACAATTGCTGCAAACCTTGAGACAGGTTTTGGTGATTTCCGTTTCCAAAACGTGAATAGTTTTGTACTTTCTTATGAGGAAGAAGTAGGCGGACGAGTTCAAGATACATCTGGCTGGTCTGGTCAACCTGAACTTAAGTCTGTTGCTACAGTTGCTTGGTCTTATGAAGATCACTCTTTAGCATGGAATGCAACATTTACTGATAGCACTAGTGAGTTCGAAAGAGCACCTCTTGATGCTGATGATAACCCAATCCCAGGTGCTAAATATGATGTATCAGGTAGACTTGATAGCTGGTTAGTACACAACTTAACCTACACTTATAATGCAGGTGCTTATGGTGCACTTACTTTCACGGTTAATAACTTAACAGATGAAGACCCTGTATTATCATCAAATGGAACTTGGGATGATCAAGATCTATATAATAACTTTGGTCGTGACTATCGTGTAAGTTATTCTATTAGCTTCTAAATAACCTTCTATGTAATTTAAAAAAGGCTGAGTTAAATCAGCCTTTTTTTTATTCGGATTCAACTGCTTAGCTATACTTGTTTTATTTTTTTAGTTAAATACTTAAATTTAATACCTCTATATTTCCTAACTTATGAAATAAATAAGTAAATTTAAGAATATTGGTGGTGTTAATATCATAGCAACAGCCTACGAAGTACATCTTAAATAAAGAAGAGTATATTTAACGTTTTAAGCGTACTTATTTCTTCTTTGGAAATATCATTGAAGCAAGCATAATCAGATTTAAGAGTCACTTAATAGGTTGAATAGTATTAACATTTTATGAAATTAACCATATTGGAAGAAAGTTTTAATACACCTGATTTGGAAGACCAGATTTTTTAGGTAAAAATGATTGAACTCTAAAAAGCATATTAGGCATCAATTAAAGAAAAAATGTACTATTAAGGTGCAGCTAACGCTGCAGTGATCGAATTTACCTTCTTTAGTAGGAGGAACTTTTATTTTTGGAGTATTGATGAGCGAACATTGGACAAATTACTGGCAACAAGGGCACCTTACATCATTTGGTGGAGGCTTTAAAGCAAATTACGTGGGGGAACTTAAGAGCTTTTGGAATAAGTTTGCTAGTAAAATAGAAAAGCATTCAACCATATTAGATATAGGAACAGGTAATGGGGCATTAATTGAGTTATTGCAAGTTAATCATAATTTTAATTGTGTAGGTATCGATAATGCTGTAATCCATAAGGGCTATATAGAGTCTAGTCGTGGAGTGCTTTTATCAGGTATCTCAGCCGAGGAGCTGCCTTTTGAAAATAGCCACTTTGACTATGTAATATCTCAATTTGCAATAGAGTACACTGACATTGAAAAAAGCCTCAAAGAAGTATACAGAGTGCTTAAATCTAAACATAATTTTGTATTTGTTTGTCACCACCCAGAATCAAGTATAATTAAATCTAATGAAGAAATTCTTGAAATGTCTATAGCAATTAAAAATGGGTTATTTGTACATATGGATGCTCTGGTAATGGCTTTAGCATCTAATGAAGAATTGATTAAGGAGAATTTTTCGGTTATCGAAGCCTTTATAAAAGATAAATCAAATAAAATAAATGGCTTATTGGGGACAAATTTGTTGGCTTTCATAGATTTTCTTAAAAGGAATCAAGGTAAGAAAATTAAATTTGTTGAAGCATATGAGTCATTTAAGAAAGAAATTGAACTTTTGATATTAAGGTTAGAGGAACTAATTCATGCGGCAAATAACTTAGAATCTATAATAGAAATATTAAATCAAAACGAGTTCAACTTTGAAATCGGCTATATCAGAGAAGATAAAAGTGGGGAGTTGTTAGCTTGTTTTCTAACTGTACATAATTAAGCATCACATGAAAATGGCAGTTACACAGAATCTGTTACAGGGTCTATTGCTTGGGAAGATTTTTCCACTCTAAACATGATAAGTCAGGTTATACAGTTTTTATTACATAAACTTCATTGCAAAAACTTTTGTTTTAAACAAAAATTGAGTATTTAAATTTCACTGCTAGAATGTAGCTAGTTATTTACTTTTGCTTGGTTTAGTTCTGAAACGACGATTTCTCTTTTACCTCTATGCTATTACGCTTTTATTCTCTTGTATTGCTTCTGCGACGCAACTCAAAGCGGGTATCGTAAGTTATAATTTTTTTCCTTATCACACCCAAGACGCAAATGGTCAATATACTGGTGTAATTGTTGGTTACAGTAACGAAATAGCGCGTTTAGCTGGTGCCGATTTAGAGTACCGAGTTTACGACAGTCTTGACGAGCTTCTGGACGGACTTAAAGCTGGTGAAATAGACTTTGCGGTTGGATTGAATAAAACTACGCAGCGCAAAAAACATTATTTATTTTCAACACCCTTTATGGAAGGTCCTCGAGGAATAGTTGTAAATCAATCTATTGCGAATAGTGCCTTAAAGAACTTTGCTAGTTTACGATGGGTTTGTATCACTGGGAGTTCGCATTGCGAATATCTAGCAGAAAATGGGGCGCTTTACATAAATCGGTTTATAAAACCAGATGATGCGTTTAAAAAAGTGGCGGATGGCTCATTTGATGCTTTTTTAGGTGATTATTCAGTTTTGTCTCATCAGTTAAAAAATCGTGGTAAAGACGGTCTTAAAGTTGTAAGTCCTATCTGGCTTTCTAGTGAAACATTTCATGTCATGTTCAACCAACAGAAGACGGCTTTACGTAATCAAGTTAATTCTTTTTTAGCATCTATCTCTCCAACCACGAAACAATTATGGGAAAGTTCGGCAAGTGAAGAATATTTGGCCGCAAAAGCCTATAGTCAATTCAAACGTGAATTCAATAAAGTAAGTGTGAAAGGCAACAATAATTATTTACTTACGTTCTCGTTTATTGATGGTTTGTTTCCAATTAATGACACAAATCAAATTGGCGAAGCTACAGGCTATTTAAATGATACCCTTGAGTTACTATCTGAACGAAGTGGGTTCCAGTTTAAATATATCCCTGCTGCAAATTCCAAAGAATTAGAAAGATTATTTTTAGCGAATAAGATCGATCTCATTCCGACGATGACACCAACAAGAATTAATGAAGGTGTTTTGATTGCTTTACCGCCGCACGTAAGCGTAGAAATGGTTTTAATTTCTAAACGTTCGAGTAAAACTCAGCGTATTGGTTATATAGATCTGTTTGCAGATCCAAAAAAGAAGCTGCCAAGTGCTGAGAATTTAGAAACGGTGTCATTTAGCTCAATTGTGACACTTTTTTATGCTTTGAGGAACGACACGATTGATAGTGTTATCTTACCGCAAAGCATTGCGGCATATCAATTGAATCAGTTTTACATAGGCGAATTTTATATCAACCCTAAATACCGATATAATCAGCCGATCTATTTCCTTGTGAATAAAAACTTTACTGAATTAGTCAGTTTACTTGAAAGCCTTTTCAAAACACTAACGAGCAATGACTTCAATCATATTGTCAATCGCCATGGTATTTTTAATATCGAGCGTGGATATGACAAAACCACCGTTAATACAACTGCAATTTTAACCTTAATTCTTATCTGTATTTCGATTATTTATTTTGTTAGCTGGCGGATTACCATAAACCGTGAGATTTCAAAACGAAAAGAGGCTGAGCAAGTTGCGTTAAGTAAATTGAACTTCACTCAAAAGCTCATCGACGATTTACCTACAATGGTAGTGATACAAGATTCTGAGCAAAAAAGGATAATGTGGAACAAAGCCTATAAGGATAATTTTGCTCATTTATGGGACGAAAAAAAACGGTATTTACGTGACGAGTTAGCACAAGTTAGCCAGTTATTGACGCAGAATAAGCAAAGCTTGCACTCTGGAAAAGTTTTTAATCGTCAGATGAACTTTACCAATAAAGTAGGAAAGAAGCTTGAGCTTCTCTACACTAAAAAGCCATATCTTGGAGTTGATGGTCAGTTGGCAGGGATTATGACCGTCATCACTGATTTGACTGAACATCATAACCTTCAAAGGGAAAACCAAGCGGTTCAACAATTATTACAAACGATTACTGATACTATCCCTGGCGGGGTATTTCAGTATGAATATTATGATAATGGTGAAGGGTGTTATACCTATATTAGCAAAGGGGCGCAAAGTTTATTGGGGGTAACATCAAGACAACTCAATAGCCGCGGTATGACCGGATGTATTTCCCCTTGTATTGTTGATGAAGACCGGGTGCAAATAGCTAAAGCCTTTAAGCAAGCAAGTAAGCGCAAAGGCATGATTGATATTGAGTTTAGAATTAATAATCTTGGCCAAAAAGTTTGGTGCCGTTATATTGCCAATGCACAAACAAAAGGCAATGACATACAACAAGGGGTTAGGTGGAATGGTATCTTATTAGATATTAGCTTACTCAAACATCATCAAGTTGAATTAAATAAGGCCAACCAACAGGCGCTTCAAGCTGATTTAGTTAAAAGTCGTTTTATTGCGACGATGAGTCATGAATTAAGGACACCTTTATCTGGGGTAAATGGTTTTATTGAGCTTTTAAAATCATCACAAGTAGACAGTGAGCAATCTACTTTAATCGAACACATTGAGGTTTCAGTAACTAAACTACAAGGTTTAGTTGATGATATTCTATATTTTGCAGACACTAGTACGGGTAACATCGAAGTAGTGGTTGAGAATGTTGATTTGGAAACTCATTTGTGTCGCATTCTACGAGCACATGAACATCAGGCTAAACAGAAGGGACTTCATTTCAATTTAAATTGGCTGACTGCTGCTTACACATCGACATCGGTTGATATTAATCATTTAATGCATGTTTTATCACACCTACTAAGTAATGCAGTTAAATTCACAAGTCAGGGCTCAATAACTTGCGAGGTAAAGTTTGAGAAACAGTTGTTAAATATCACAATTACAGATACCGGTAAGGGGATGACAACTGAAGAGCTTGCTCAAATCTATAAACCATTTGAGCAAGCCGATAACTCTTTTCAACGCCAATTTGGCGGAACAGGCTTAGGCTTAGCGCTAGTAAAACAGCTGGTTGACGCGATGCAAGGCAGTATCACTTTGTCTAGCACATACGGCAAGGGGACGCATGTTTATTTATCTATCCCATTGCAACATACTAAAAAGCCTCAATTAAGCACATCATCTGGGTATTGGATTGTTTGTAGTAAAAGTGAAGAGCTGGTCCGGCTGCTTGGAACCATGGCAGTCAAACATACCATACTTGATTGGCCCTTGGAGTTATCTGAACTTAGTCAGACTGAAAATTTAATTATTGATGAGCAATACATGGTTGAGTTACTAGGAGAGCAGTGGCGTGCTAAAAAAGCAGGCATTGCTGCTAAGTATACTATTGTGCCATCAAGCCGAAATACTCAACAAGTAAATGATTGTAATTGTCATTTACTACCTATCGAACCACTTTATCCCGATTCATTACGAGAGCTACTTAATAATATTCATACCACCTTAGATATAATTAGCCCAGATAAAGCGCATTTATATGGCCAGATTTTAATTGCTGAAGATAATAAAACTAATCAATTATTACTTGAAAAACAATGTCAAAAATTAGGTATAAAAGCTGTAATGGTCGAGGATGGATTAGCTGCTTTAAGGGCGCTTGAAGAAGGGGACTTTGATCTACTCTTAACAGATTGCCATATGCCTCACTTAGATGGTTTTAAGTTAGCCGAACAGATCAGGACGATAGAAAAATTCCAGAACTTGCCAATTATCGGTTTTACTGCAGATGACTCTAAGACCTGCTTAAATAAAGCTCTCAGCTCAGGCATGAACAGTGTTTTGTTTAAGCCGTATAAACTTAATGAATTGTATAATCGGCTTGCAGAATTTATTGATCTTAATAAAGACGATGAAAACATTATTACAGATAGTAAGAATGTAAGTTTGCAAGGGATCAAAGATATACAGCATTGGCTTAATGTTTTTGGTAACGAAAGTGATGCAAAAATGTTGGCAGAGGTATTTATAAATAGTTTGCAGGATGATTTGAGTACGTTAGAAGGTCACCTCAATAGTGATGAGTTGGATAAAGTGTCTGCTGCTATTCATAAACTGAAAGGAGCGCTTGTCATGCTTCAATATCCACCTATCTCAAAACTAATTGTAGATACGGAAAAGACGTTTATTGATAATCATGATACTGCCATTGTTATTGATTTAATTACTGAGTTAAAAGACGTCATTGTTCAGATCAGAGCATGGGTATAATAAAAAGTTAGGATAAAGAATTAGAGTCGAATAGATTATTTTATGAATAGGGCATATACTAACTCATGTTTATACATTTTACTTAACTTTAATATTAAAGAGAGCTCTCAATGAAAGAAATCCGATCTTTTGTAAAATCTGCGTCATTATCTGAATTAGAAAAAGCAAAACAGCTAATCGACACAGCTATCGAGAAATATACTCAACAGCAAGAAGCTAAAAAAGAGGTACTCGATTTACTAAAAGAAAAAGGACTTACATTAGAAGATCTACAGGATGTAGCAACAACAGATAAACGTACTAAGGTTAAACCAAAGTACCGCATCGAATTTAATGGCGAAATTGTTGAATGGACAGGCCGTGGCAAACGTCCTAAAGCATTCCAAGGTGTCGATTTAACAAAACACCTCGCTTAATTTTTTGCTTTAAAGAATACCAGGGGAAGCGTATGCTTCCCTTTTTTATGTCGATTATAGTCCGATAACATGAAGTACGTACTCAGACCCTACCAACAAGAGGCCGTAGCACGCACGGTTGCTCACTTTCGGCAAACAGATGACGCCGCACTGATTGTGTTACCAACAGGGGCTGGAAAAAGCCTTGTTATTGCTGAACTTGCACGCATTGCCAAACAAAAAATTATGGTGCTTGCGCATGTTAAAGAATTAGTAGAGCAAAACGCCGAGAAATATATTAGCTTTGGTTTTAAGGCGAGTATTTTTTCTGCGGGGTTAAAGCAAAAGTCTTTAACAGAGCAAGTCACCTTTGCAAGTGTGCAATCACTGGCACGCAATACAGAAAAGCTCACTGATGCTTACTCTTTGTTGATCATTGATGAATGCCACCGTGTAAGCGGTGATGAACAAAGCCAGTACGGGCTGGTGATAGCGAGTCTAAAAAAACAAAATCCCAACCTTAAAGTACTTGGCTTAACCGCAACACCATTTCGTATGGGGATGGGTTGGGTTTACCATCATCACTATCATGGTTTTGTTAGAGGTGATAAAGATGCACCGTTTAAAAAGTGTATTTTTGAGTTACCACTGCGCTATATGATCAAGAACGGCTATTTAACGCCGCCCCATGAAGTCGATGCAGCCATTAGCCATTATGACTTTTCATCATTACCGAGTGACTCATTTGGTCGTTACAGCATTGAGAATATGAATGCGTTATTAAAAGACAGCACGCGCGCAACAAAAGCCATTATCAAGCAAGTAATAGAGTACAGTGAACAGCGTCATGGTGTGATGATCTTCGCTGCAACCGTGATGCATGCCAAAGAAATTACTGGCTATTTACCTGAGGATAGTACGGCACTTATCACCGGTGATACTGATAATAACGAGCGTGATCGAATTATTAATCAATTTAAATCCAAAAAAATAAAGTATTTGGTTAATGTATCCGTACTCACGACGGGCTTTGATGCCCCTCACGTTGATTATATTGCGATTTTACGGCCCACCGAATCTGTCAGTTTATATCAACAAATAGTGGGTCGAGGCCTTCGTTTAAGCGAAGGAAAAAAAGACTGCTTAGTTATTGATTATGCTGGTAATGGCTTTGATTTGTTCTACCCAGAGGTAGGGAGTAAAAAAGCGCAAAGTGATAATGAGCCAGTTCAAGTGCTATGCCCTGGCTGTGGATTTGCGAATATTTTTTGGGGTAAAACTGATGGCGAAGGCAAAGTGATTGAGCATTTTGGTAGGCGCTGCCAAGGCTTGCTGGACGATGGTGAAGAGCAAATACAGTGTGATTATCGTTTTCGTTTTAAAGAGTGTGAGCAGTGTGGTGAGCAAAATGACATTGCAGCAAGGCAGTGTCAGTCTTGTGGTGCCATTATGGCAGACCCTGATGATAAACTGCGGGAAGCGCTTAATTTAAAAGATGCTTTGGTATTAAGGTGTAGTGGTTTGTCGGCACAGTTGCTCGCAAAAGGTTTACTTAAAATTAGCTACTATGATGAAGATGGAGCTAGTTGTGATGAGGTTTTTAACTTAGCAAATGACACCGGGCGATTTATTTTTAATAAGCAGTTTGGAAAACGAGCAGCACCCGGTTTTACCCCAATAGATTGGCAAAGCGCGGAGCAGGTTGTTAATTTACAACAACAACTAGTTGCACCCGATTTTGTGATTGCGCGTAAAAATAAAAAATACGGTTGGAAAGTGGCAGAAAAGCTTTTTGATTATCAGGGCAGTTTTCGTAAGGCGAATCAACTAAGTTGATCCCCTTACGAGATGTAGGAGTGGCTTATTCTTCTTCGGCCATTAAACCCCAGCCATCGCCATATCCATTATGGCCATTAGCGATGCTTTCTAAGTATTGTTCTGTTTGGCTAAGTAAGGTGTGTTCTGGCACCATCTTCACACGGGTAATTACTTCCCACACCCCTGTATCTGGGCACTTGGTTAATTCTGTTGAAGGGGCAAGCTCATCACTTGTTATCGCTTTAGCAAA
The DNA here is from genome assembly GCF_005887425.1 of Pseudoalteromonas sp. S2721. Classification (NCBI taxonomy): domain Bacteria; kingdom Pseudomonadati; phylum Pseudomonadota; class Gammaproteobacteria; order Alteromonadales; family Pseudoalteromonadaceae; genus Pseudoalteromonas; species Pseudoalteromonas sp. S2721. The sequence goes on along the minus strand of NZ_PNCZ01000031.1, from coordinate 43,439 downwards.
TTTCTCTGCTTCAGGCTTTTGTTCAAAAAGAATATAGAAATCGATAGTTTGCATACTGGTTAAATCAACACCAGCGTCAGCAATTTCAGCTAATAATTGACCGTTTTCGTCATCAGGGAAGTGCATTTAGTCGCTCGTTCATTATAAATCTAGGTATTATCCGCTATTGTAGCGAAAATAATTGTTTAACGCGTACTAATTTTAACATTTCAATTATGTCAGTGGCTATGGCACTGTGCTAGTATCTTTTTGTACTCATTTTAGATTATGACTCTTCCAAAAAAGTAAGGATATTTTTTGTATACTCGGCATTTCTTTTTTGTCTTTGTGTTTTTCTGCTTTTCATACAGCCAGCACGCGATTAGTGCCTCAACTGTTATTAAAGATTACAAAATTCAGGGGATCAGTGGTGAGCTCGAAAAAAACGTTGAGCTTTACATTAAGCAACTAATTGATGAAAAAACCTCAAAGGCATTAAAGCGTCATGCTAAAAGCCAAGTAGAAATGAGTTTAAAAGCGCTTGGTTATTATAAGCCGACTATCAAAATTAGTTTTGATAACGCACAACAGCTATTAATTGTCGATGTTGAGCGTGGTCCTGTTACTCGAATCGCAGATATCAATGTAACCATTACAGGTGCCGGTAAAGATGACGCCGAATTTATGTCTGCCGTCAACAGCATCAAAATCAAACAAGGTGACTTTTTAAATCACGGCAAATATGAGGCCGCGAGAAAGCGCATCGAAAGCCAACTATTAGACTTAGGTTATTTTGATGCAAAATGGCATGAGCATAAATTGGCGGTATCGCTAAAAAATAATAGCGCAAAGATTATATTTAATGTCGATACTGGGCCTCGTTATCAGTTTGGTGATATCACTATTGGTACTGAGACCCCGGCTGAAAAATACATTCGCTCGCTGGCTGAATTTAAACAAGGTCAGCCATATAAAGCGACTGACATTTCTGATTACAACCTAGCACTGTCGAGCACCCCTTATTTTGCCAGTGTCCGTGTGTATGCAGACATTGCAAAACGTAAAAACAACCAAGTGCCTGTTAATGTTGATGTATTACATAAACCAGCCAATAGCTATGAAGTGGGTGGCGGTTTTAATACTGATTTTGGCCCAAAAGTTCGCTTTAAATGGACTAAGCCATGGATAACGGAAGACGGTCATTATCTTGAAAGCAACTTAAATGTGTCAGAGAGGCAGCAAGATATTTCGCTAGGTTATACCGTCCCAGTAGACGACCCTAATGATGATCTTTGGCGTTTTTCGTTAGGCTATAAACTCGAAGATGGTGTAACAAATGACCTTTACAGTAAAATTTTAACTGGCCAATTACAGCGCCAGTGGTTAACCGAAGATGATTGGGTTCGAACCGCATTTATCCGCCGTGATTATGAAACCTACCGAATTGGAGAAGAAGAACAAAGTGCAAAAATGTTGATGCCGGGTATCAGCTACGCCAAAAAAGACACTGAGGGCGGAACGACTCCTTACGAGGGGTACCAATGGCTGCTGTCAGCTGAATTTGGGTTAGAGGACATGATGTCTTCAACTAATATCCTACGTTTACAACTGCAAAACGCATGGTTGAATACCTTCGCCGATCGTCATTTACTGTACTTAAGAGCTAATTTAGGTGCCATGCTGGTTGAAGATATTAATGACGTACCGTTATCGCTTCGTTTCTATGCGGGGGGGGATCAAAGTGTCCGTGGTTTTGCTTATGAATCTATTTCACCTGAAGATGAACAAGGTCGTTTAATTGGTGGTAAATACTTAATAAGCGGTACAATTGAGTATAACTATCAATTTGCCGAGCATTGGCGAGCAGCTTTATTTGTCGATAGTGGTACCGCAACAAATGATTTTAGCGACCGCGTCGAAGTCGGTGCTGGCTTTGGTTTTCGGTATTTAACACCGGTTGGTCCTGTACGTATCGACCATGCTTGGGGTTTAACAAAAGAAAGTAAAAGTACCCGATTAAGTATTACCATAGGGCCTGAAATCTAATGAAGATGTTAAAAAAGATAACCAAGGTTCTATTAATTACGCTGGCAAGTTTGCTAGTTATTGTGTTTTGTTTGTTATTCACCGCGCCTGGTAATCACTTTATTGCATTCACGGCGAATAAGTTAGTTGATGGCTTATCAATCAAGTTGCCATCTGGTCGTTTTTTATATAACGATGCGTTTGATGTTCACTTTGAAAATCAAAGCATCAAGTTTGATGCAAAGCAGCTAAAAATTGATTTATTTTGGTGGCGTTGTGATGGGGTTTGTCTTGATAATTTAAGCGCCCAATCGATTGATTTAAATATTAAAAATCAGGCTGCATCAACTGAGCAGAGCACTGAAACAGAACCTAATGTTGAGCAAGTCACACAAATTAGTTTACCTATGAAGGTCGTTGTTAAGCGTGTTTCAATTAATCGCTTTAATCTAGCGCACCCAAGTGCCGATGTAACAGTCAACAAACTAAACTTAAGTGCTCGCGGCGAAGCAACGGATTTAACAGTGGATACACTGACTATTGCTGACGTTGCTGTAATGCTGCACGAAACAAAAGAGCAGCCTAAATCAGCCCCATTAACTGAGTTGCCAGCATTGCCCGCAATTGATATTAGGGTCCCGATTGATGTTGAGCTAAAGCAATTTCAAATAAGTAAAGTTGCCATTACCCCTTATGGCGCAGAACAGGCTCAGCTTATTGAAAATATTGAATTAGTTGCCTCAGCCAAAGAGAGCGATATTAATCTTAAAAAGCTTGCTGCAAGCTATCAGCAATGGCAATTGCATACTAATTTAACGGCTGAGCTTTCTGGTGAAAACACTATTGATGGGGCCGTGTCTGTAAAAAGCACTGAACATCAAGCTAATCTGTCGCTTTCAGGTCCGCTTGCGGATTTAAAGTTAAGTTTAGTAACGCAAGGAACATACCCTGCACAGTTAAAAGGGGCTGTGAATCTAAAACAAACAAATTACCCATTTGATTTAACAGGCCAGATAGCAAAGTGGCAAATTGCCACAGACACACAGCAGCTGCAATTATCGGACTTTGATTTAAAAGCCAAAGGCCATGCCGATGCTTATGCTGTCGATTTGAGTTTAGTTACGCAACTAGACGCATTACCTGCGATGACTGTGAAATCAAAATTACAGGGTAGTTTAACAAATGCAAAACTTGAGCAATTAAGCCTCAATGCTAATGACAGTAAAGCAGATATTAACGCATCTGTTGATTGGTCGAATGGGGTAAAAAGCGAATTTAAAGGGGCTTTAAGCCACTTAAAAGCCCAATATTTAACGGATGCTCTTAGTAGTGATTTATCTGGTGAATTCAATGGTTCATTTAACTTACAGGCAGGTGAGTGGCAGCTTGCGTTAGATAACACGCAATTAAATGGCTCTGTGAATCAAATTCCAGTGACTTTGTTGTCGGATTTTGAGCTTGATAGTAGCTTGCATGCAAGTTTTAAAAAACTTGAAATAAAAAGCGGTAAAAATGAAATTGCGCTATCGGGACAGGTGGATAAAGTATGGCGTGTCGACGGTAAATTGCGTTTAGATGCAAGTGATCAAGATGTTTTGCCTATGCAAGGCAAGGGCTTTGCTGATCTGAGTTTGCGTGGAGAGCGTCTTGAGCCTACTGTTGATTTAAGTTTAGTCCTGAATACCTTGAGTTATCAAGATATTCAGGTTGACGGTTTAACATTAAAAGGGCAATTTGATTACGCCGCAAACTGGCAAACGGATGTATCACTGGTGCTTGATTCCGCATCGATCGCAGAGCACAAAATTAATCAAATTGAGTTAGATGCCAGTGGCGATAAAACAGATCACCATTTAACTTTTTTACTCGATGCAGATCAAGGCAAGGCATCATTCGATGTTGACGGTAAATTTAATAAAGAAACTTGGCAAGGTGCGCTGAGCCAAATTCTTATTACTGATAATCAGGTGCGTTTTGGCACTAATAAGCCAGTTAATATTCAAGTGAATACCAAAACCTTTGACTTTAATGTAGGCGCGCATTGCTGGCAAAGCGATAACTCAAAACTATGCTTTGAGACCTTGCAGCAAACTAAACAATTAGGTCAGTTAAATGCACAGCTTGCTGCGTTATCTATTGCTGAATTTAAACACTTCTTACCCGATAACTTGAAAGTAACTGGCGATGCAAACGGGGAGTTTGTTGCTAATTGGAATAATGGCGCATTAAAAACCATCCGTGCCAATATCAAAACTCAGCAGCTAGAAGCATCTTTAATTGATGGGGCAAATGTTTATAAATTACCAGTCGAGGTTTTAGAGGTCTCGGCAATGAGTGACGCGCAAGTTGGTAAACTTAATGCTACCCTTGACTCCTCAGTGTTAGGTAAAGTGACGTCCGAGCTCAACATTGATGATATTCAAAATCAGCAGAACTTAGCGGGCGACTTGGTTATTGAGAAAATTGAGTTAACAAACTTACGGCCTTTTATTTCGTCACTTGAGCAATTAACAGGCGACATTAAAGGCCGATTAGCTATTGCAGGCACCTTGAAAGAACCATTACTCAATGGTGACTTTGATGTCGAAAAAATCAATCTAGAAGGGGCAACCTTGCCTGTATCGCTGCAAAACTCTTATGTGAACATTGCCTTTAATAACCAAAGTGCAACGCTCAAGGGGGAGCTCAAAGATGCTGAAGGAGGCGCGCTCGATTTGTCAGGTGGGATTGATTGGCAGCAAGAACTACCAGACGTTGATGTGAAGTTAAATGGTAAAGAGTTTTTTGTTCGTGCTCAGCAAGATGTTACCTTTAAGGTGTCTCCAGATTTAACTATGTCGTTGAAAGATAATGCGTTTAATCTTGATGGCCAAGTCGTCGTGCCATGGGGGCGTATCGCCATTGAAGAGCTGCCAGAAGGTGCCGTGCAAGTCAGTGATGATGAAGTCATTGTTGATATTGAGCAGCAACAGTCAGAAAAAGTCCCTTTTGATTATGCTATTAACTTAAAGGTGTTGGTTGAAAATGATGTGCGCGTTGACTCGTTTGGCTTACAGTCGAAAGTTGAAGGCGACATCAACATCAGCATGGACCAAGTTACACCGATGATAGCAACGGGTGAATTGAACCTTGTTCAAGGCACCTACCGCGCATTTGGCCAAGATTTGATAATCCGAACTGGACAAGTTGGTTTTAGCGGCTCAATTGAGAAGCCTTACCTAAATATTAAGGCAATTCGTAACCCTGATAACACCTCGAATGGCGTGATTGCAGGTGTTACCTTAACAGGTAATGTTGAACAACCTTCGTTAAAAGTATTCTCAGAGCCTGCGATGGATCAAGCACAAGCATTGGCTTATTTATTAAATGGGCAACCTCTTGATGAAGGAGATAGCTCGACCGATGCGATGCTCACTCAATTATTGCTTGCCCAAGGTGTTAACCGTAGTGAAGGAATGGTTTCTAAGATTGGCGAAAGCTTTGGTTTGTCAGATGTCAGTTTAAGTTCAAGTGGTAGTGGCGATGACACTAAAGTTGAAATATCTGGCTATGTTACTCCAGGTATTCAAGTTAAATACAGTGTCGGTATTTTTGATTCATTAAGTGAAGTGGCGGTTCGCTATCAACTGCTGTCGCAACTGTATATTGAGGTGACCAGTGGCTTGAATCAAAATGTTGATATTCTTTATAAGTTTGATTGGGATTAATACCTACGCTTGTGATCAAACATCGCTTTTACTTGCTTATTTAGGTTTAAGTTAATAGGCTGAATTGTCAATTACTTAAAAGATAATAACAATGAAATTAAGTCTATTAACCTTATGCCTTGGTGCCTTCTTAGCTGCACCAATTGATGTTGATGCAAAAGAAACTAGTCAAAAACGTTCTGCTGGCGAAATCATTATGACCGCAAGTAGCAGTGAGTGGCGAGAAGTCAGTGCCGAAAACGTCATTAAATTAACCTTACCTACGGGTGCGGCTTATATCGAACTAAACGATGAATTAGCGCCCATTCACGCAAATAACATGCGACAGCTTGCCAAAGAAGGGTTTTATCAAGGCCTAAGTGTGTATCGATTTGTTGAAGGGTTTGTCGCGCAGGGCGGGGATGCTAGCGAAAGTAAACCCGTTAAAAATGCCAAAAAAGGGTTACCTGCTGAGTTTTATCTACGCACAAAGACGCCTTTAGCGATTACAGAACTTAAAGGGCCTGATGGCTATGCCACTAAAACGGGCTTTTTAAATGGCTTTGCTGTGGCACAAAACCAAAGCCAAACAGAAACATGGCAAGTACATTGCCCAGGGGTCTTTGCCATGGCCCGCGATAATGATATCAATTCGGGTGGTACCGAATTTTATGTAACCATTGGCAATAGCCAGCGCTATTTAGACCGTAATATCACCGTGTTTGGTCGTGTTTTAGAAGGCATGGAACACTTTAATTTATTGCAGCGTACAGCCACTGAAGGTCAGGCATTTAACCCCATCACCGATATGCAAGTATTAGCAGATATTAAAGACACTGATAACAGTGAATTTCGGGTCATGAAAACAGACTCAAATGCATTTAAAGCCCTTATTGAAGCACGTAAAAACCGAGTAGAAGCGTGGTTTGTTGAAAGCCCTGATCACATCGATGTTTGTGCAATGCCAATTCCAACCGAACGGATTAAATAAAGCCATGACCACCTGATAGATTATTTGATACAATATCAGTCTATTGGTTAAGAAATATAAGGGTATCGGGTGGTTAACCTAGGTCCGCTGTTTGGCGAATTAAAAACGTGTTTACGCAAAGATCAATTCATCTTCAAAAAACGCCTTCATGGCATCAAAAAAATCAACGATGAAACTAAGCAAGCGAGCATAGCGCAAAAAATAGCTGAAGATATTAGCCGTTCGCAGCAATTGCGCGAGCAACGTTTGACTGCCTTACCTAAAGTGACCTACCCAGAGCAACTTCCTGTTAGCCAAAAGAAAGATGATATTAAACAGGCGATTGCCAATAACCAAGTGGTGATCATTGCCGGTGAAACAGGTTCTGGTAAAACGACGCAGATCCCAAAAATGTGTTTAGAGCTTGGCCGCGGTGTTGATGGATACATTGGCCACACGCAGCCTCGTCGACTCGCGGCTCGAAGTGTCGCGAATCGTATTGCAGAAGAAATGCAATGCGAGCTAGGTCAACAAGTGGGCTTTAAAATTCGCTTTAGTGACCAAGTTTCTGACAATAGCTACATTAAATTGATGACAGACGGTATTCTGTTGGCTGAAATTCAACAAGACAGATACCTAAACCAGTACGATACCATCATCATCGATGAAGCCCACGAACGTAGTCTGAATATCGATTTCATCTTAGGCTATTTAAAAAATTTACTGCCAAAACGTCCTGACTTAAAAGTTATTATTACCTCAGCAACAATTGACCCTGAGCGCTTTTCTAAACATTTTGACGATGCACCCATCATTGAAGTATCAGGTCGTACTTTCCCAGTAGAGGTTCGTTACAGACCAACCACTGAAATCAATAAAGACGAGATGGAAGCGGATGGTGACCAATTACAGGGTATTTTTGATGCCGTTGATGAGTTGTGTGATGAAGGTCCCGGCGATATTCTAATTTTCATGAACGGTGAACGAGAAATTCGTGATACCGCCGATGCGTTATCAAAGCGAAACCTCAAAGGCACCGATGTTTTACCGCTATATTCGCGTTTATCAAACGCTGAACAGAACCGAATTTTTGCGCCGCATAGCCGCCGTCATATTATTTTAGCCACCAACGTGGCTGAAACATCACTAACGGTGCCGGGTATTCGCTATGTTATCGACCCAGGTACCGCGCGTATCAGCCGTTATAGCTATCGTACCAAGGTACAACGATTACCGATTGAGCCAATTTCACAAGCTAGTGCCAATCAGCGAAAAGGCCGCTGTGGTCGTATTGAAGCGGGTATTTGTATTCGTTTATATAGCGAAGAAGACTTTAATTCGCGTCCAGAGTTTACTGATCCTGAAATTTTACGCACCAACTTAGCCTCTGTTATTTTGCAAATGCTTGGTTTAGGGCTTGGCGACATGCAACAGTTCCCGTTCGTGCAAGCGCCAGATAGCCGAAATATTAACGATGGTTTAACGCTACTTGAAGAACTCGAAGCCATTAAGCCAGCTAAACGTCATAAAAAGACTGAGCTTACTAAATCAGGCAGAAGCTTAAGCCGTTTACCGGTTGATCCTCGGTTAGCGAAAATGGTGCTGACTGCCGATGGCTTAGGTGCACTGCGTGAAGTGATCATTATTGTTGCGGCATTGTCGATTCAAGATCCAAGAGAGCGACCACAAGAAAAACGCGGTGCAGCGGATGAAAAGCACGGCCGTTTTGACGATCCAGATTCAGACTTTATCGCCTTTTTAAATTTATGGAATTACCTTGAAGAGCAGCAATCTGAATTGAGCAATAGCCAATTTAGAAAGTTATGCCAAAAAGACTTTTTAGCCTATATGCGTATTCGCGAATGGCAAGATATTGTTTATCAGCTATCAACGGTGTGTAATGAAATGGGCATGAAGGCCACTACCAATGTTGCTGATAGCGAACGAATCCATCAATCTTTATTGAGCGGTATGCTAAGTCATATTGGTTTTAAAGATGAAAAACAAATTTATAAAGGCGCACGCAACAGCCAGTTTCATATTTTTCCAGGCTCAGGATTATTTAAAAAGAGCCCGAAATGGATTATGTCGGCTGAGCTTGTTGAAACCAGCAAACTTTATGCGCGGATCAACGCACGCATAGACCTAAAATGGGTTGAAGGCTTTGCACAGCATTTAGTAAAGCGCAGCTACAGCGAACCGCATTGGGAGAAAAAGCCGGGTGCAGTTATCGCGTTTGAACAGCAAACCCTGTATGGCCTATTAATTGTTAATAAGCGCCGCTGTGTTTATAGCAATATTGATCCAAAAGTAAGTCGCGAGTTGTTTATTCGCTCGGCGTTGGTAGAGCAAGAGCTGGGTCAAAATGAAGGGTTTTTACACTATAACCAAGAGTTAATTGAAGATATTCAGGTTCTTGAAAATAAATCTCGCCGCCGTGATATCTTGGTTGATGAACAAACCTTATTTGAATTCTACGACAAGAAAATTCCGCAAGATGTAAATAATCGTGCTGCGTTTAATAAGTGGTGGAAGGGACAAAAACAAAAAGATAAGCGCTTTTTGCACATGTCTCGAGAAGAATTAATGCAGCATGGTGCCGATCATGTCACCGAGTTCGATTACCCAGATACATGGCAGCAAGAGAACTTGTTATTACCACTGGCTTATCATTTTGATCCAGGCCAAGCCGTTGATGGTGTTGCGGTACAAATTCCGGTAGCACTGTTAAACCAAGTGCAAGAAACTGGCTTTGATTGGCATATTCCTGCATTTAGACATGAATTAATTTGTGCGCTTATCAAGTCGCTACCAAAAACGATCCGTCGCAACTTTGTGCCTGCGCCAAACTACGCCGATGCGGTACTTGCTGCAATCGAGCCGATGCAAGGCAACTTAATTGATGCAATTAGCACGCGCTTATTACGTATGACAGGTGTGCGTGTTGAGCCAGATGCATGGGATTTATCAACCCTTGCTCCGCATTTACGCTTACAGTTTGAAGTACGCGATGAACACGATAAGTTACTCGCTCGCGGTTTAAATTTATCTAAACTAAAAGCTCAGTTACAAGGTAAGGTAACGGATACCTTATCGAAAGTAGCCGACAAGGGCATAGAGAAAGCTGATTTGACCGAGTGGAGTTTTGGTGAGTTACCAAGTTCTTACGTGAAAAAGCAAGGTCAATACGAAATCAAAGCGTTTCCAGCGCTGGTGGATAAAAAAGACTCAGCAGCGGTTGAGTTATTTGATAATGAACACAAAGCTCAGCAGGCGCACCAACAAGGTTTACGTCGCTTAGTGTTATTAAATGTGCCATCACCGATTAAGTATTTACAGCAAAATTTACCGAATAAATCTAAATTAGGTTTGTACTTTAATCCGTTTGGTAAGGTCAATGACTTAATTGATGACTGTATCGCTGCAGCCGTCGATAGCCTACTAACTAAATATGGCAACATCCGCACTGCAGATGCGTTTGTAAAAGCGAAAGAGCAAATTCGTGGTGAGCTTGGTGACACGGTGGTTGAGATTGCCACCCAAGTAGAGCAAGTGCTAAGTATTGCACATGGCTTAAATAAACGGATGAAAGGACGCGTTGATCTAACCATGATAACAGCGCACGGTGATATTAAATCACAGTTACAAAGCTTAGTGTTCAAAGGCTTTGTTAGCCAGCATGGGGCAGCAAAGATGACGGATTTAATTCGTTACTTAAAAGCCATTGAACGCCGCTTAGAAAAGCTACCTGTTGACCCTAACCGCGATAGGTTGTGTGTACTTGAGCTTGAAAAAGTAGCCGAGCAATATCAAAAACTAGCGAACAAAATCCCTAAGGGAATGCCAATTCCTGAAGAGATCAGTGCGATATTTTGGATGCAACAGGAGTTACGTGTTTCTTTATTTGCACAAACACTAGGGACACCTTATCCTGTATCTGCTAAACGTGTTTTAAACGCAATTAAAGAATCTGAGTTATAATACTAAGGAATGAGCAATGGAGGTGTCACCTCCTTGCTTGACGCTAAAACACAGATGCTAAAAGGAGGTTATGTGGGCATTGAAAAGGAAAGACCAATCTCAGTTCCTGAACGGGCGGTAAATCGACCGCGACCAACTATTTTGGTCGTCGATGATGAATATTTTAATTTTGAAATGCTCAAAGCAAGCCTTGGAAATGAGTTTTCGTTAAGTTATGCAAATTCAGGCGCATCGTGTTTAACGTCTGCCATTGCGGAGCCACCAGATGCTATACTGCTCGATGTTTGTATGCCAGGCTTAGATGGTTATGATACGTGCCGCTTACTAAAAAACACCCCAGAAACAGCGCAAATTCCTGTTGTCATGGTGTCTGGTCTTGAAACCGAGCTTGAACAAAAAGCGGGGTTTGATGCCGGTTGCGACGCCTATGTAGTGAAGCCTTTTTCTGTTAAAACATTAATAGAAAAAATAAAAACACTGGTATAGGAGGCCATATGTTTCATGAGGAGAAACGCGATTTTCGCCGCATGCAAATTCATACCCCTGCAAAACTGATCCCATTAGATGCAGTTAATGGCGAAGAAATTCAGGTTACGTGTACTGATTTAAGTGCAACAGGGCTGGCAATACACCTTGATGAAGTCTTAGAAATTGGTAGTCTTTATCGGGTGCTAATTGCTTCGACTAGCACGGCGATTACTTCATTTGATGCAACAGCCCGTGTAATTCGGGCAACCAAGGAGCAAGATGGCTCCTTGAGTGCCGGGTTAGAAATTGTAAGTTTTAATTAGTAAACCTTACAGATCAGGCCTTTCAGATAAAAGCCTTCTGGGTAGCTGCCAGCAATCGGGTGGTCGGCAGCTTGATTTAGTCGTTCCATGATCAACAAGTCTTTACCTGCATCAAGGGCTGCATCCGCAACCACTTTTTGAAATAAATTTTGTTCCATTAATCCAGAGCACGAGAAGGTAAGTAAAGTGCCACCTGGTTTTAAGATTTGCATCGCAATCATATTAATATCTTTATAACCACGGCAGGCACCGGTTAACTGCGCTTTGTTGTCAGCAAATTTTGGTGGATCCATAACAATAGTATCAAATTGCACACCTTCATCACGGTATTGGCGCAACAACTTAAAAACATCTTGTTTTACGAAATCAACTTTCGATAAATCAAGGTTGTTATGCTCAACGTTACGCTTTGCTGTATCGAGCGCTGGCTGTGATACATCAACGTTAGTCACGTGCTTACAACCACCACGCAAAGCATATAGCGAGAATGTACCTGTGTAGCTAAAGCAGTTTAATACCGTTTTGTCTTTAACAAAGCGCTCAAGGGCTGCACGGCTATCACGTTGGTCTAAGTAAAAGCCAGTTTTGTGGCCTTCTAGAATGTCTACTTCGAGTTTTAAGCCATTTTCTTCAATGATGACTGGCTCAATTGGTTCCTTGCCCCAAAGTATTCCCTTGATTGGCTCAAGGCCTTCTTTAGTGCGTACATCAACGTCTGAACGTTCATAAATATCGCAGCCCGGAAAAATAGTCATTAATGCAGCAACAATTTCACCTTTATGGCGCTCTGCACCGGCACTAAGTAGTTGGCACACCAATACATTATCAAATTTATCGATAGTGATGCCTGGCAAGTAGTCAGACTCAGCAGCGCTTAAACGAAAACCCGTTAAACCGCCTTCGCTGATCACCTGTTCACGCGCAGCATAGGCACGGCGTAAACGTTTTTCAAAAAATGCTTGGTCAATTACTTCGTTTTGATCGAAGCTCCATACGCGAGCGCGAATTTGCGATTGCGGGCTGTAAGCTGCAATGGCTAAAAACTTGCCGTCATTGTCATAGATAGTGACAGTATCACCTAGTCCTGGCTTACCTTTTACTTTTTTAATGGCTTTTGAGAACACCCATGGATGTTTTCTTTTTAATGATTTTTCTCGTCCAGCTTGCAGGTAAATAGCAGATGACATAGGGATTCTCGCGTCAAACAAAAGGGGGCATAGTTTAATGAAGCACTGGCAAACATACAATGAATGTTTTGAACAAATCTAGCAACCACGCTAAAGTAAGCATAATTTCAATCAGTAAATGGTGATAGCCAGTATATGCAGCCAAAAATAGACTTTGCAGCGTTAGAAACTCAATGTCGAGACTTTATTTTGTCTTTACTCCATGCCGATGTCGCACACGATATTAGTCATATCGAACGAGTAGTGAGGGTTGCAAAACAATTGTGTATTGCCGAGCAGGCAGAAATGGGCGTGGTGTTACCCGCAGCTTGGTTACATGATTGTGTTGCGGTTGCAAAGAACCACCCTGATCGGGCAAAAGCATCGACCATGGCCGCAGACAAAGCGCTAAGTTTTTTAGCCTCAATTAATTATCCTGAGCAGTATTTTAGTGCTATCCATCATGCTATTGCTGCACATAGCTTTAGCGCCAATATAAAAATACAAAGTGTCGAAGCGCAAATTGTGCAAGATGCAGACCGAATGGATGCATTAGGCGCAATCGGGGTGAGCCGCTGCATGAAAGTAGGGGGCTCAATTGGTCGCTATCTGTACCATAAAGACGATCCATTTTGCTTAAACCGCGAACCGGACGATACAAAATATACCCTCGATCATTTTTTCATTAAGCTGTTACACATTAGTGAGAGTATGAACACGCCATCGGCAAAAGATGAAGCCAAACGACGTACAGATTACATGCTCGATTTTTTAGAGCAGTTAAAAACAGAAATAGGTGAGTAACATGGCTATTCCAGCTTTGTGTGGTGTTGATCATTGCCACTTAAATGTTGATGACTTAGCGGCTGCTGTAAAATGGTATCAACAAGTACTTGGTTTTAATGTGATACCGGAACTTGCATTTTGGGATGAGGGAAAAGGCCCTTTAACCTTAGAAGATCAAGCAAAAACAATTCGTTTGGCACTGTTTGAAGCTGACGGTAGAAGCAAAGGTATTGCTTTTGGCGCAAATGCAACACAGTTTTTAGCATGGCTTGAGCATCTAGCTCAGCTTGATATTAAAACTGTTGTTGCCGATCATGGTGTTACTTACTCAATGTACTTTAAAGATTGTGCTGGTAACAGCCATGAAATAACCTCTCATGATTATGAAGCTATAAAATCAGCTCTTACCTAAAGGTTTTAATAAATGCACTTTTCATAGTGTATTTTAACCTTCATGCCACTTCGCCTTATAAAAATCAAGCAATACATTTTTCACTATCCTTCATACGGCTTTTTCACTCATTTTTACGTTGTTATTAACTTTCAATTAGTTTCATTTCGATTCGTTGTTTTTCATTTTATGTTTTTTATTTGCGATTCTTTCGTTTTTGAACCTTAATTACTCGGTGGTTTATATTTTTTGGTTCTTTATTGCTACTAAAGGATAAGTCCACAGAATCTAGAAATTAAGTTTTATCACTTACAGGAGCTAGCATGAGAAAAATGACAATAAAATTGGCAGTAGTCGGTATGTTGAGTAGTTGGAGTGCCCAAGCTAATACGGTTGAAGACAGGGCCGCGTCGATTTGGTTTAACTTTAATGATGTAGGTCGCGGTAACACGATCATGCAGGATGTGTATGTGCCTAGCAATGGACTTACTAAGTACACCTACTATTCAGTGCTTAACTGGAATGCGGGCATGGAAGGTGGGGGCTATGCTGGCATACAAGATCACCCTGATGGGCGCAATTACATATTTTCCATATGGGATCCGCGCAGCTCTTCAAAGCCAATTGTAGCCCGCTATCTTGGTCATGGTACGGAATCTGAAAATTTTGGCGGTGAGGGTACAGGGCTAAAAACATGGAACTTTGATTTAGGGTGGCAAGCTAACCAATGGTATACCTTAGTGGCAAAGGCATGGCCGGTAGGTTCACATACTCATTTCGGCTATTGGGTGCATGATCAGGCTGCTGGAGAATGGTCGCACTTGGTGACCATGGATTACCCTGTAGCTGATGTACGTTTTGAAACGACAACAGGGTCATTTGTTGAAGATTGGTGGTATAGCGGCGAAAACGCGAGAACTGTGAGGCTCAAAAATGGCCATAAAAAGCTCGAAAATGGTAGCTGGATTGGCTTTGATTCTGCAAATTTTAGTGTTGTCCAACACCAACCAAAACGTAATTACGACAATAACTATGATGCAAGCGCAAACCCAAGTTATTTTACTATGACAACTGGCGGGACAACCTCACCTACGTTAAGTATTAGCAATCAAACCTGTACGGATGCATATGGTAACTTGACAGCGTTTTGCGGGAGAAATTCACTTTTTCCGTTAACAAGAAACAATGTAGCGGATACCCCCAATCAACCTAATATTGAGTTCACCATCACTGATGCCACTACGCGAAGCGTAAGTTGGCAAGTGCCGCAAACGAGCACCCCTCAATTTAGCTATTCTGTGATGATAAACAACGTACTCGTTGCATCAGCAAGCCAACCAGAAAAGCGCCAAGTAGATATTATTGCGAGTGAAAATGACAACGTTATCATTACCCTCGAAGATATTTTCGGTCGAACAGTTTCGCACTCAGCGACTGTCACGATTGATAATACGTCAGCACAACACTACCTGATCGACAGCGCCACATTGACGGTAAGTTCTAACTCGCAATCAGAGCCTTATCATGAATTGGCAAACGCATTTGATGGAGACAAAACCACGCTGTGGCACACCAGTTGGTCAACTCCACAAGTGCCTAGTTACCCTCACGATGTCATCATTGATCTTGGTAAACACTATGAGTTGTCAGAGCTTCATTATACGCCACGCGCTGTGGGCGAAAATGGATCAATTGCAGACTATGAAGTGTATGTAAGTCATGATGGTGTAACCTATGATGAATTAGTTGCTGCGGGTACTTGGGATGCCAGCAAACAAGGCAAAGTGGTTGCACTTAATAATACGCAAACGCGCTTTATAAAATTGGTTGGCTTGTCAGAAGTAAACGAGAATGTATGGGCTAGTGCGGCAGAGATTGAGCTATATCACACAGGAAAACTTGATAGTTCGAGCTTTGTTGTGAGTAGCGACTCGCAGGCAGAGCTTGGCGAAGAAATTATCTACGCCTTTGATAATAATCCAGCCACCATTTGGCACACGAATTGGTCTGGCAGCACAGTGCCTGAGTACCCTCACTCGGTTGATATAGACTTAGGTAACCCGCAAAGCTTTTCAAAAATTACCTATCTACCAAGAACCATTGGCGTAAACGGCACTATTGCAGACTATGAGGTGTATGTGAGTGACGATGGTATCAACTTTGGCTCACCCATCGCTGTTGGTACATGGGCTGCGAATACGCAAATCAAGCAAACACAGTTTGCACCTGTTACTGCACGGTATATTCGTTTAGTCGCACAAAGTGAAATTAATGGTCGCATTTGGGCAAGTGCAGCAGAGATTGCTGTTTATAAGTAATTGATACCATATAAGAGATAAGGGCTCAAAAGAGCCCTTATCCAACATTTTAATTTATGTTAACTCCTTGCAGAGTAAAGCTATATTCATACTCTGAGGCTGTCAGCGTGTATTCTGGCAGTGCTGTTGTATGCCAACTATTAACGCCGCCAACACCCATTTGCCCATAATCAATATTCAGTGAAACGAGTGGACGAGGCTGAAGTTCACCGGAATGTGTTTGGCTTCGTCGCATGCCGGGGTCTAGATCACTGATCCTGTAGTGTAAAGCACTCATACCAAAATGAGGTGCACCAGTAATTTTTAATCCTACACCTTGTTGATTGGTCAAGTGAAGCCAGCGTACTTGCGTTTTATAGCCACTTTCTTGCGGTCTGATGTAAGGGTGATATTGCTGTGACACTTTAGAGTGATATAAACCAACATGTGCTGCGGTATGTCGATCACGATAATTTTCCTGTGGTCCCCGGCCAAAGTAGGTAATATTGTTAAGCTCGGCAAATAATTCCAAGTTCATACCGACGCGAGGGATCATAGGCATATCTTGCATAGATGAACTGAACTTGTAATCGACCTTTACTTTGCCATCAGCTGTGATGATATAAATAAGATTTAATTTTCCAGAAACATCTGGCACATCAAACTCAGTGGTAACAACAACTTGGTTTTCAGCTTCTACTAAAGTGAATTTTGTACGCTGTTGACGGTCTGAGGCGTATTTCCAAACCCTTAACTTATCTTGCCAATTTCCGCCGAAGTCATTATCAGTAGGAGCGCGCCAAAAGTTGGCTCTGGCAGGTGTTTTAATTAATTCAACCTCGTTAAAGCGATAGCCTGTTAACTCTGCTCGCGCGTGATTAAATCTTACTACAAAGTTATTACCAATAATCTCGCTATCGGTAACGGTTCGATAAACATTAAGTTTTCTTAAATCAGTTTGTTGTTCTTTCGCACGTGCTGTTTGTACTAAAAATTGCTCTTTTGCGATTTCAAAACTTTTTCCTATTAGTGGCTCATCAAGCCGCGTCACTACACTTACATTCAAAAATACTTCATCATTGATTTCTTTTGGAATTGAATAGTTAAGCGTGAAGTTAGCGGATTGCTGTGGTGGTATTTCAAGTTTATTGATTCGGCCTTCTTTAAACACCTTACCATTGCTCATCAATTGCCAATTTAAACGGTAATGGTTGAGGTTTTTGAAAAAGTTTTCATTAAATACAGTTAACTCTTTGTCATTGAAAGAAAACAAAACAGATTGATGAACTTTTTTAATTTCATATAGAGCAGGTTCCGGTGTGCGATCAGGTAAAACAATACCATTTAAAAGAAAATTACCATCTGAAGGAGTGCCTGGAACACCAAAATCCCCACCGTAAGCATAGATAGTTTTGCCTTCAGAGGTGGTGGTTTGTATACCTTGATCAACCCAGTCCCAGATAAAGCCACCTTGTAACTTGTCGTACTTACGTATTTGATGCCAAAAGTCAGCAAAGTTACCCACACTATTGCCCATAGCATGCGCATACTCACTCATGATCATACTGCGCTCAGGGTTTGACTCTGCATACTCTTTTAGATATTGCGGAGTAGGGTATTGGGGTACATAGAGATCGGTATTCCATTCAAAAACAGCGCGTTCGTACTGGATAGGACGAGATGGGTCGCGAGATCTTACCCATTCATAACCATGATAAAAATTGTAGCCATTACCAGCTTCATTGCCAAGTGACCAAATAATTACTGAAGGATGGTTTTTTGAACGTTCGACCATGGCTGAAATTCGTGCAAGATGGGCTTTTTTCCAGTCGGGGTTATTTCCTAATGTGTGGCCCTTTGCCAAATTATAATACATGCCATGTGATTCAATATTGGCTTCATCAACCACATAAATGCCGTATTTATCGCATAATTCGTACCAGTAAGGATCGTTAGGATAGTGAGCGAGTCTCACGGCATTAATATTGAATTGCTTGAATAGTTTTATATCCAATTCCATGCTTTCTCGGGAAACGGCATGCCCTGTAATAGGGTCATGCTCATGCCGGTTGACCCCTTTGATCAAAATAGCTTGGCCGTTAATAAGCAGTTGGCCATTTTTAATTTCTGAGGTTCTAAAGCCAATCTTTTTCTTAACGTATTGACTTAACAGCTTCTTATTATCAAAAAGTGATATGCTTAATTCGTAAAGAGTGGGCGATTCAGCAGACCAGGCTTTTATATTTTTAAATTGTTTGTTGAATTGAACTGTTTGGCTGAGCTCTTTTTTGGCTAAAGTTTGCTGGGTTTCGAAAATGATTTCATGGTTAGGATTTTTGAGCTGAATTTGCAGTGTCTGCTCTTTATTTGATGGGCTTAAATCAACAGCAAGGTTTAGATTTCCATCTTTGTAGTTATTAACTAAGCCGGCATTTACAAACACATCTTCAATATAATCTTTAGGTGTATAGTACAGGTATACATCACGCTGAATGCCGGAGATCCGCCAAAAATCTTGAGCCTCTAAATAACTACCATCGCTCCAGCGAAACACCTGAACTGCCAGTGTATTTGACCCTGACTTTACATAATCAGAAATATCAAATTCTGCAGCGGTTTTACTTCCTTGGCTATAGCCTATCTTATGTCCATTTACCCAAAGGTAGAACGCTGATTTAACGGCGCCAAAATGTAGAATTACTCGCTTATCAGTCCACAGTTCATCTAAATTAAATGTTCTACGGTAATGGCCAATTGGGTTGTCGTGTTGTTGAATAAAAGGCGGGTTTTTCGCAAAAGCGTAGGGGTGGTTAACGTATATAGCACGATCATAACCTTGCAACTCCCAATTTCCTGGCACTTTGATTGTTGACCAATCACTATCATTAAAAGTAGGGCTCTCAAAGTCTTTCAATCTTGATGCGGGGTTCTTAGATAAATGAAAACGCCAGATACCATTTAAATTCAAATAGTTTTGCGCTTGATCTGGCGCTTGTAAATTTGCAACGGTATAGGGAAAAAAGCTTGCCCTAGCGGGTAATTTATTTATTCCGACAACTTTTGGATTTTCCCAATCATTGCTAAGTGCTGCAAAGGCACAGTTAGACCAAAGACAGACGATTAATATTCGTTTGATTAAACTAACACGGTTATTTATTAAGTTAATCATAAATTGATTTACCTTAATTTTGTTTCATAATATTTCAAATTAGATTATCAGTCTTTCAAAGTATTTCAAATTCACTTTGTTGTTTTATTTGTAAAAATTAAAAAGAATCATGTTGAAGTTGAAAGTCCAACTCTTGTCAGTCAAAAATGGCTGCTTCAGCTGATAATAGATTCAATTTTGTTACTTTATGCTTATCCTGCTTCTGGTGAGGTACCTTACTTACGTAGTTCCTTTTTCGAAGACTTTCGATTTAAGTCCAAATATTTTCCCTTTAGTTCCATATTGATTGAGTGTTGATTTTTAACTAGTTTTTTATCTAGCGATAAAAATGCGACTATTAAATTAAAAGAAAATGAAAGTTTTATTGTGTTTTCTATTGATTTTTTTCTTTCGAAAGGTGTAAATTAATTGTTATACATCTACAGATGTTCTTTCATGGAATAACTAATTCGGAGAAGTGCAATGGTAAATTACAATAAGAAATACCTAAGCTTGCTCATAGGTTCGATACTTTCGACCTCGTCAGCAGTCGCATTAGCGGCAAATGAGCAAGACCCACAACTAAAAGAGACTGACGATGATGCTGTTGAGGTAATTGAAGTTCGCGGTATTCGTAACAGTTTGAAAGAATCTTTATTTATTAAGCAAAACTCAATACAGGTTGTTGATGCAATTGTTGCTGAAGATATCGGTAAGTTCCCTGACCAAAACGTAGCCGAAGCATTACAACGCATTTCGGGTATTACGATTACGCGTAATGCCGGAGAAGGGCAAAATGTCACAGTGCGTGGTTTAGGTGGGGACTATAACATTACAACCATAAATGGCCGACGTATGGCTTCAGAGCATAGCAGCCGTGACTTTAATTACGACTTGATTGCAGCTGAGCTGTTAGGTGGCGTTGAAGTATATAAGTCTCCCGTTGCACACACTCAAGAAGGTGGAATTGGATCTGTTATCAATATCAAAACACGTAGACCGATGGATTTTGATGGCTTCACGGCATCAGGTTCTATAAAAGGTATTTACGAAGATCGAACCGAAGATGTAACACCTCAAGCTTCATTTCTATTAAGCGACACGTTTTTCGACGACACATTTGGTGCCCTTTTCACTGCAGTTTATTCTGAGCGAACTTTAAGGATCGACAGTTATGAAGGTGAAGGCTTTTGGAATGAAACAACGGAGTCAGATATTACGGTTCGCCAAGATGTGAATGGTGATGGGGCATTTGATCCGTTAGTTGATAACGAGTGGGGCTCAATCATACCGGGCTATATGCGTTATGGTAACCAAGAAGATACTCGTGAGCGTATTGGCGGAAGTTTAGCATTACAATGGATCCCGAACTCTGACTTTGAAATGAATTTTGATAGCATTTATTCATCATATAAAACGGATGCAACAGAGTCGCAAATTTCGTTTGTTACATATGATGAAAGTTGGACCGAAGGCATACCTGGCGTTAAAGATGTTGGTTTTAATGATGAGGGTTTAGTTAATAAAATGACTTTATTTGGTACTGGAGCGATGGCTGAAATACTTAATGTATCGTCGCCTCGAGTTACCGAAACGTATCAAGTTGGCGTGAATGCAAAATGGTTTGTTGCTGATAACTTTAGTGTTGCATTCGATGTTGCGCACTCGAGTTCAGAAAATAAAAATGATGGTCACAATAGATACATTGTAGCACGTGGTTTTGTTGATGAAATTATGCTAGATAAATCAGGTAATAACCTTTTACCTGATGTATCAATTTCTCCTAACTTAACTGCGAACTCTCCTTTTGGCGCCCACTACAGTTATAACAGTGGAACAGGTGTTAAAGATGTCGTAAATGAACTTCGTATTGACGCACAGTGGATGCCAAATGTTGATTGGATCAAATCAATCGATTTTGGTTTAAATATTGGCGATCAAACGAAGACCACAAATGTTAATTCGTCAGAAAATGCCAGTGCATTTAGTAATGCTGGAGCGCAACTTGATTCTGAACGTTATGATCACTTCAGCGTAGATTACTCATCAGTTGAAAATATTAACGGCTTTGACCTATTTAGACTCCCTGAAAGTGTGTTAATTGATGGTGACTTTGAGAACTTCTTTAAAGGTGAACCCGGTCAGCACCCTAATCCGTGGCCTCGTTTTGACTACGATGAGTTATTCGCATTTTATGAATCTATTAGTCCGGAAGCTGCTAATCAGTTAATTAAAGCGCTTCCGCGCCCTAAAGACTCATATGAAGTAAATGAGCAAACCAATGCAATTTACGCATCCGTGAATATAGAAGACAAAGTTTTTGGCTTTCCTTATGCTTTAAATTTAGGTGTTCGGGCTATTGAAACAACTGTAGGTAGCCAAGGTTATTCACTTAATTTAGACAAAGTTGTATTTGTTCCTGATAAACAAGGTAATCCAAGCTACGAAGGTAAAGTTGAAGATTATCAAGATATTGTGGAATTTGAGGATACGTATACGGATGTATTACCAAGTTTAAATCTAAAACTAAATTTAACAGATACTTTATTACTTAGAACAACAGCTTCAAAAGCAATTACTCGCCCAAGTATCCAATCACTCAAGGCTTGGAGTTACATCAACTTCAATAAAATGGAATATCACGCCTCAAATCCTGGACTCGAACCGCTTCGTGCTAATCAAGCAGATTTAGCTCTTGAGTGGTATTTTTCTGAGAATGGTGCACTCACTGCTGTTTATTTTTATAAAGATATCGAGTCATTTGTCATAAATGGTGAAAATGGATCAATAGATATCAATGGAGAAACCTTCAAAGTACAGTCATCTATCAATGGTGACGGTGGAGGTACCATTGAAGGTTATGAGATTGCCTATCAGCATGCCTTTACGGAATTACTTCCAGCGCCATTTAATAATTTAGGGGTACAACTTAACTACACCTATGTTGACTCAGGGTATGATCAGGTTCCTCAAGATCATCCTGAATACGACTTTAGAAGCCTTGGCCTTCCTTATCAAGGAATGTCCGAGCATTCTTATAACGCAGTCGTGTACTACGAGACGGATGACTTTCAATTACGCTTTGCCTATAACTGGCGCGATGAATATGTTGCAAATGCAGATGCATGGGGCGGCCCGCAGTGGGTTGCAGACTATGGCCAGTTAGACTTCAGTGCTAGTTACGATATTACTGAATCAATCAATTTAAATGTTTCAGGTAATAACTTAACCAATGAACGTGGCTGGCATTATATCTCTCGCTCTGATCAGGTTCATAAACTTGATAGTGCTGGGCGCCTATTTACCTTTGGGGTAAATGTCAGGTTTTAATAGCAGTAGATAAATTCACGGCAATAGTTGTATTGCCTAATTTAAAAAGAATAAATATAAGTGAGTAAATTTATGAGCTTAACAAATAAATTATCTGTGCTCAGTATTGCGGTAATAACAGCAACACTGTTCGGTTGCGGGACTGAAGAGCCTGAAGGCTCAGTAGGATCTACAGGAAAGCAAGTTGTTGCAACCCCAGGATCGATTGATCGAGCCCCTTCAGTATGGTTGCGCTTTAATGATAATGCGGCTGGGGACATCATCATGCAAGATGTGTATATTCCAGCAAAAGGTTTAACACCTTATACATACTATTCGGTTCTAAATTGGAACGCAGGTATGGAAGGGGGCGGTTATGCTGGCATACAAGATCATCCCGATGGCCGTAATTTTATATTTTCTTTGTGGGACCCTTCAAATGGTGAACTTATCACTGCACCATATCAAGGTGCAGGTACTAAAGTAGAAAACTTTGGTGGCGAAGGTACAGGGTTAAAATCATGGAATTTTGAACTTGGATGGCAGCCTGATCATTGGTATACGCTGGTGGCTAAAGTTTGGCAAAAAGATGGCCATACGCAATTTGGCTATTGGTCAATGGATAAAGAAACGGGTATTTGGACACATATAGTCACCATGGATTACCCAGTTGAAAATGTCTACTTTAATAGCAATACAGGCTCGTTTGTAGAGGATTGGCTGGGGACGGGCGATCAAACCCGCACTGCATTATTTACCGCTGGTCATAAACGTCAGTTGGATGGTTCTTGGGCAGGGTTTACTAAAGCAGATTTTAATGTCATTCAAGAGGAAGCAACTGCAGCATACAATGAAAGCTATGATGCGACATCAACAAGTGAATACTATCGTATGAGCTCTGGCGGCAGTATTTCTCCTGATGAAATTGAAGCAGCAGATGTTTTATCTCGTCCTTATTCTTCTTTCTCACCGCAAAATAGCCCTTTGGCAGCAACGATTGACTCTATTGATACTCAAAGTATTCGTTGGTCAATTCAGGCAACATCTACGCCTATGTACAAATACACGGTTATCGTCAATGGTGAGGTAGTTAGTAGCGGGCAAGATTTATCAGCGCGTGAAGCAAGTTTCAGCGCGATTGCGACAGATGCTGTCGTTGAGTTACAACTTGAAAACATTCTTGGCAAAGTTACTAGTTATACAGGCACTGTAGCGGCTGGACTTACCAATAATGATGATACAGTACTTTTTGATACTGAATCAGAGCCTTTAATTAGTGGTGAAGCTATGACAATTGACGCAATGAGTAAAGGAGAAACGCGTCTGTATGAGGTCATGGCTATAGATTCTGCAAATAAACTAACCGTAGAACTAAGTGGTAATGCTGGTGATGCAGATATTTATGTCACTGCAAAAGAAGCTGCTAACCCTGATAATGCAGAATGTATCGGCTATGGTGGCACGAGCAATGAAACTTGCATCGTTGCTGTAAATGTACGTAAAGAGACGCCTTATACAATCCTTGTTGTTGCACGCTCTGATGTTGAGGGTTTGAGTTTAACTGCTACACATGATGGCGAAGAAAATGGCATGCTAAATAGTGCTAATTTTGTAGTCACGGGCAACACACCTGCACAACCGGGTAATGACTTAAAATATGCCTTTGATGGCGATGATTCAACCATGTGGCACACCTCTTGGGGTGATGATATGCAAGAGTATCCTCATGAAGTTGTTATCGATTTAGGCGAAACAGTTGATGTAAATCGCTTTGAATACACGCCACGCCAAGACGGCGGACGCAACGGAACGATTGTTAGCTTTGAAATTTATGTTTCAGAGTCGTCAGTTGATTATGGTGAAAAGGTTCATTCAGGTACCTGGGCTGATAACACTAACTTGAAATTAGAAGTCTTTGGCCCAGTAACAGGTCGATTTGTTAAATTTATCGCTTTAGAAGAGCGTGGTGGTGGTGCATGGGCTTCAGCTGCTGAGCTGCGAGTAGGCATTGATGATGGCAACGTATATGAACCTATTGATGGCTCAGGTACAGGTGATGAAGATGAACCTGTTGAAGAGCCTGCTACTGAAGCGGTCGAAGTAAATAGTACGCTTTTAGATAATACGACATTTAACTACTCATCAACATCTCCAGCACAACCAGGCAATGAGTTAGCGCTTGCTTTTGATGGCCAAGATGAAACGCATTGGCATACCAATTGGGATGATACATCCGTTGTTTATCCACATGAGGTGGTCATTGACTTAGGTGAGAATTATGCTGTCAATCGCTTTGATTATGCGCCACGAGATGGTGGCGGTAATGGTACAGTGGTGCAGTATGAGTTATATGTAAGCGAAGATGAGCAGGCTTTTGCTGACGAACCTGTATCAAGTGGCAGCTTTGCTGATAATGGCGATGTTAAAACGGTGACGTTTAATGATGTAACAGGTCGTTTTGTTAAGTTTGTTGCACTCGCAGAACGCGGTGGTAACCCTTGGGCGGCAGCAAGAGAATTAAATGTGGGAGTTAATTTAACTCAAGCAATTGACATGAGCTCCGTTTCTGCAACATCAAGCTCTGCAGCTGAGGTTGGAAATGAACTTGAGCTTGCATTCGATGGTGATATTGACACGCACTGGCACACCTCATGGAGTGACAGTTCAGTTACTTACCCACACGACGTTGTTATTGATTTAGGGCAGTCTTATGAGATTGCTCAATTTGACTACACGCCTCGCCCAGGTGGCGGTAATGGTACTGTAGTTAAATATGAAGTGTACGTAAGTGAAACAGCAACTGAATTTGGTGAGCCTGTTGCACAAGGTGAATGGGCTTCAAATGGTGATGTAAAATCAGCCATTCTTCCAGCGACAAATGGGCGTTACGTTAAATTTGTTGCTCTTGAGGAGCAAGGTGGTGGTGCTTGGGCATCTGCGGCAGAGTTCTCTGTTCGTATAAATCCATAAACTGTTTTATGAGGAGCACTATTCGTTATAACGAATAGTGCTTTTTTGTGGGAAAGAAAATGAACAATCACAGAATAAAAACGGCTGTTTTATCGCTTTTTTTGACCTCCTTGGTCGCATGTGGAAATCAGCAGTTACAGTTAGAAGATAAAAAGATAGAAACAACGATCAGTATTCCAGTGGCAGGAAACAGTTGGATTGATAAGAATGTTGAGCTGTCAGATAAGCTGATAGACAAGAGTGGTGTGACCCATTGGTTTGCTGAACAAGGCAGTTTAAGCACTTATTTTTACACATCTAAAACAGGTGAGTTAGCCGTTTCTTTGCAAACCTTTGTGAAAGACAAACCTGCAACAATTGAAGTTTCGATAGCTGGGCAAAGCAAAATTGTAACAGTAAAAAATAATCAACCAATGAGCGTACCTGTTGGTACATTTAACCTTGATGAATTAGGTTATCAAAAGTTAACCATCACGGGATTAGAGCAAGCAGAAACGCTTTTACCAGCCATAAGTGAGATTAAAATCGGCGGCGAAGTAGCTTTAGGTAAAGTTAGTTATGTTAAAGATGACTTTTACTGGGGACGTCGAGGCCCTTCGGTTCACCTGCAATACTCGTTGCCTTCTCAAACGATGAATTACCCGTGGTTTTATAGTGAAATAGAAGTGCCAAAAGGAGCCGATGCAATAGGCTCGTATTACATGGCGAATGGTTTTGATGGGGGCTATTTTGGTATACAAGTAAACTCTGATAGTGAGCGCAGAGTGTTATTCTCTATTTGGAGTCCATTTTCAACAGATGATCCTTCATTAATTCCACCTGAGTACCGAATACAGACTTTAAAGCATGGTAAAAATGTGCATGTAGGTAAATTTGGCAATGAAGGCTCTGGCGGACAAAGCTATATGCGATACGATTGGAAAGCTGACACGCGATATGGTTTTCTAACTCACATTAGGCCAGTTGAAGGAACTGAAAGTACTGATTTCACAGCATACTTTTATGATCCTATGGTTGAAAAATGGCAGTTAATTGCAAGTTTCAGGCGCCCAAAGACGAGTATATATCATCAAGGCACCTATTCATTTTTAGAGAACTTCATACCTGGGGCAGGGCAATTTGAACGTCGTGCAATTTATACAAACCAATGGGCTAAACCTGAGCGAGGGGAATGGCAAGAAGTGACCCAAGCTAAATTTACTTACGATGCCACAGCCAAAAAAAATGCGCGTTTTGACTATCAAGGCGGTACGACAGAGAAAGGGTTTTACCTAAAAAATACAGGCTTTTTTTCCGCTCCCACTCCTTATGGCAGCGAGTTTGAAAGACCCCCTACAGACATTCCTAAAATAGATCTTAAGTCTTTACCTTAGTAATAAAAGAGCCTCCAGATAGGAGGCTCTATTTATCGAGTGAATGTATTTTTTATTTCTATAATTGCATCCAGCTGACCTATAAATAAGTCGACTAATTGCGGATCAAAGTGCTTACCAGATTCAGATTTGAGAAGTTCGACAGCTTGGTCAACAGACCATGCTTTTTTATATGGCCTTGTTGAGGTTAGTGCGTCGAACACGTCGGCAATACTTACTATCCGGCCTTCAATACTAATCTCTTCACCTTTTAGTCCATAAGGGTAGCCGCTTCCATCCCATTTTTCATGGTGCTCAAGTGCCAGCTTGTGTGCTAGCTGTAATAAAGGCGAACTAGAGTTTTCTAAAATTTTCGCCCCTATTGTTGCATGTTGCTTCATATGCTCGAATTCATTTTCATCCAAGCGCCCAGGCTTCAGAAGCACGGCGTCAGGAATACCGATTTTACCAACATCATGCATCGGTGCTGCTTGTCTTAGTTGCTCAGCTTGAAATTCAGTCATTCCGTAGGCAAGTGCAAGTACTTTACTGTAACGGCTCATACGCGCAATGTGTTCACCAGTATCTGTGTCTTTGTATTCTGCTGCACGTCCTAAACGGTTTATCAAATCAATATGAGCGAGCTGTAATTGCTGTGCTTGCACTAATGATAAATGAGTTTTAACTCGTGCTCGGACAATTGCAGGGCTGATGGGTTTTGTAATGTAGTCTACCGCACCTAGCGCAAAGCCTTCTGATTCGTCTTGTTCATGTGATAAAGCTGTTACAAAAATAATCGGAATATGAGCGGTTTCTGGTGTAGATTTCAGTATTTCACAGACTTCAAAGCCATTCATATCTGGCATCATCACATCTAATAGAATTAATCTTGGCGGCTCATTCTTAATAAGTTGCAATGCAAGTTCACCTGATTTCGCAAATGATAAGCGGTAGTCATTGCCTAATACTTCACGCATTACTTTAAGGTTAGCGGGTTCATCATCTACGATAAGAATTCTTTCGCGCTCAATAAGTTCGCTCATGATTTCTCCTCACTTGCAGTTATTTCACGTTGCAATTTTTCAATCGCTTCCTGTGCAGCATTAAAATCAAAATTGTCAAAATGTTCACAAATTTCATTTATTTGCGATTTAAAAGCAGGCTGGGTGTTCGACGCCACTTGAGCCAAAAAGTCATCGTCAATTTCGGCATGTTTTGCGTGCTCTAGCAGTGTGTCTAAGGCTTTATTTAGCTCACTCGTAGGCATCATAGTAACTGATGTTTGTTCCTCTTGAGTTTTTGTTTCGGCTATTTTTGAGCGTAAAAAATGCCATTCATCTTCACATGCATGGATGAGTGAAATAAAACGAGTCCCTCTTAGTTCATTCTCTGCTTGAGAAAGTAAATGTAGCAGTTTTCCTAGCGCTAAATTCCCGGCAACGCCTTTTAAAGTGTGCAAAATTGTTTTCACCTCAGAACTATCAGTATTAAGCTCTTTTAAACGAATCATATTGGCATAATGATCAGATAAAAACGCTGCTATTTCTGAGTTTAGTTTTTCGCTACTTCCCCACATTTTCAGGCCTTTTGCATAGTTGATATGCTGCTTAGATTTATCTGGCTGTTGTTGAGATATTGTATTAACTTCTAACCCTAAAACCTTTGCTATTTCATGGTTAACTTGCTGAATATCAACGGGCTTATTAGCGAAGCCATTCATACCGGCTTGTTTTGCGGTTAATTTGTCTTGCTGTAAAACACTGGCAGTTAGGGCAATGATAGGGGTTTTTTTGAGTTGTTGTTGCTGCTCTTTTTCTCGAATCACTTTACACGCTGTAATCCCGTCGCACTCTGGCATGTGTATATCCATTAAAATTACATCAAAGCTATTTTTTTCGAAGGCGC
This sequence comes from Pseudoalteromonas sp. S2721, assembly GCF_005887425.1. Classification (NCBI taxonomy): domain Bacteria; kingdom Pseudomonadati; phylum Pseudomonadota; class Gammaproteobacteria; order Alteromonadales; family Pseudoalteromonadaceae; genus Pseudoalteromonas; species Pseudoalteromonas sp. S2721. Next base: position 14,683 of record NZ_PNCZ01000031.1, on the reverse strand, counting down.
TGATAGCCTCTAAGCCATTCTTCGCTTTTGTAACAACATGACCAGCTTGAGAAAGTAAAATATTCAGTAACTCGAGGTTTTGTTCTATATCGTCAACAACTAGAACTCTCAGAGGCGGCAGGTTTAAGATATTATTACTTAATTTATCAACTTTATTAATATCACCTTCTTTTAGAGGTAAAGAGAAAAAGAAACAACTTCCTTTGTTTTCTGTGCTCACAGCACTAATGCTGCCACCCATTAACTCTACCAGTTGCTTACTAATTGTTGTTCCTAACCCTGTGCCACCAAAACGGCGAGTCATAGTTCCATCAGCTTGCTCAAATGGCTGGAAAATTGCTTTTAGTCTATGTTTTGCGATACCAATGCCTGTATCTTGCACTTCAAAAAACAACTGGTTGTTTTGCGTTTTACTGATACTAATTGTCACAGAGCCTGTTTCAGTAAATTTAATCGCATTACCAATTAGGTTGTTTAATACTTGGCGAATACGCGAATCATCTCCAATGTATATTGGCGCAACATTTTCGGCTATTTTTAAATCGAGAAGTAAGTTTTTTCGTTTCGCTTCAAGCCAAAAGGTTGAAACGATATTATCTAGTAGAGCCTGCAAATTAAAGTGTTCAAGCGTGATATCTAATTTACCTTTTTCTAGCTTTGCGGAGTCGAGTACATCATTTAATAAATGCAATAATGACCTGGCCGAACTATTCACAGTAATTATATGCTTTTGTTGTTCTTTGCTAAGCGGGCTATCCATCAAAATATCACTAAAGCCAATTATAGCGTTCATTGGTGTGCGGATTTCATGACTCATATTCGCCATAAATGCTTGTTTGGCTTGTGCAGCGGCTTCAGCTTCTTGCTTGGCTGTCTTTAATGACTCCTCATATTCATGACGTGAGGTTATGTCGACTAGCACGCCATCTATCCATTTGTCGTTGGTATCTGGATTATGGTTAACTGTGCCTTGATCTAGTACCCAAACTGTTTGGCCATTACGGTGTTTAATTCTATATTCAACAGCGTATTGGTTAGAATTTGAGATGGCGTCGTCTAGGGCATCTGCTATGTGCTGCTCATCCTTGGAATTTATGATATCTGCAAATGCTACTTCGTTTGATGTGAACTCCTGTGCTGTGTAACCGGTTAATTCAAAGACTCGTGGGCTAATAAACAGCATCGTCCAGTTTTTATCAAGTAAACAACGAAATACAGCACCGGGTGTATTATTCATCAAGGTACGATATTGTAGTTCTTTTTCTTCTAGACTCTGTTGCAGGGCGCGTTGCTGAGTTAAATCAGTAATAAACCCTACAAATAGAGTCTCTTCACCTGGTTGTTTCACTTCTCCAAGGCCAAGACGAATAGGAAATAAATGGCCATCTTTATGTTTTGCGCAAACATCTCTGTTGATGCCAATTACTTTTTTAAGCTCATGATTGCCACTATTTAATAAGTAATCATCATGATGTGCAGCAATTTCGTCATTCATTAAAATTTTAACGTTTTGTCCGAGAACTTCCTGTTGCTGCCAGCCAAAAATAGCTTCTGCAGATTTATTAAAGCTTAAAATTTTTCCTTTAATGTTAATAGTCACAATGCCATCAATAGCTGTACTTAAAATAGCATCTAAACGAGATTCTTCGGCAGATTTCTCCACCAACAGCATACGATAGCGAACCATTCCATTGATAATGCCTACGAGTGCAGTTAATAAAACGGTGGCAAACGCGACGCAAATAGCAATAAGTTCAATATGTGATGTATCAACGTTATCGGATAAGAGGGGCGAAGTCGCAACAAAGCGAGTCGCAGCCATTCCCATGTAATGCATACCGGCAACGGCAAAACCGAGAATAATGCTGCAAATTATTCTACTTTGAAAGTTAGATAAACGCTTAAAATGGTCACTCAAATGAAAGCGAGTGTATAAGCCTATGAATGACAGGCCAACAGCGACAACAATAGATGCAGCGAACCACCAAGGGTCATAACGTAACAATGGACTCATTTGCATCGCAGCCATGCCTGTATAATGCATGGTGCCAATACCTGCACCTAATAATACAGAACTGACTAGAAGCTTTAACGTTTTTGGGATCTGGGTATTACCCTTGCGCCGAAGAAAAGAAAATGCTGTTAAACACGCGAAAAATGCCGGTACAAACGAAAAGAATGTTAAAGTCGGATCGTAGTTAATTGTTGTGCATAGTGAAAATGCCAGCATGCCAATGAAGTGCATACTCCAAATACCACCAGATAAAACCAGTGCGCCAGTACCATTGGCGAGTTGACGGTAAGAATTAAAGTTAGTTTTATTTGCAAGATCAATAAGGTGTAAAGAAAAATAAGCGGCAAAGACGGCCGTGGTAATCGACAAAAGGACTAGAGTCGGGTCGTAGGTACCGTTTATTAATAAATCTGAACTTTGATCAGTAAGAAAAAATTCTGCTAGCATAGAATAAGTTAAAGGCTGCATGTGCTTTCAGTCTAATACAATTTAAAATTTATTAAGAGTAAAAGATGTGAAATTAATGAATTTAATTATTTTATATTAGCTATAAATGCTTAGTTTTAAATTCATGTTTTTTATCCATCACTTTTTATCACTAGATACTGTTAACGCGTCATGCGTTTGACGAATACAACAACGAATAAAGCGAGTGAAAAGCTCCCACAAAATGCTTCAACTGCTGCAATAAATCGAGAGAAACCAATAGGTGTTATGTCACCGTAACCTAGAGTCGTAAAGGTAACAACACTAAAATAAATGCTATTTAGAAATGCAAATAAATTGTCTTCAATAGAGTTAGAAAAATCTAATCTTATTAGCGTATCTTGATAATTCACACCAAATAAAAAATAACAGAGTGCACAACAAATAATAAGCGACAAACTAAAACGAATGACATTCTCAGGCTTTTCGCCATAGCCGCATAACATATCGATAAAGCTTGAAGTTATTTGTTTACTTGAACCTTTAGGGTATTGCGCATGACGCATGCGCAATTCTTTATAAGTAAAGTTACCGGCAAGCTCAAATAGTCCTTGATTTTCAGAAGCTTTTCTTAAATTACGGTATATTTCTTCAGATTGTTCGAATAAGTCTCGTGCTTCTGAGTTGTGCTTATTCTTGCGGGCTTTAATGGCCGCCGTTTCTTGCAGTAATTGGTCGCCTAGCTCGATATTATCAATTCTGCTGTCGTTGAGTTTGATACCTAATAAGTTGGTATTTCTTAAGTCACAGTAATGCAAACTAGCACTGTGAAGGTTAGCTTTCATTAGTGAGGCATTAGCAATCTTATTATTAAATAAATGAGCGCCCGTTAAATTTGCTCGATAGAAGTTGCAGTACGAAAGGTTATAGCCCTCTTCATCATCCTGTTTGATTAAGTTAAGCCCAGAAAGATTTGCTCGCTTTAATTGTAACCCTTCTAGTAAGCCTCCTTTTTTGGCATAGCGTTCTAATTTTTGGGTTAGATCTAGCCCTGATTTATCAAATTTACTATCATGCCAAAAGCAAAATCCAGAGCCCATATCTGTTTCTTGGCACTTGTTACCTGTTGGTGAGGTATAACTACAACATGGTTTGTCAGGCATAAGGATGAAAACTTATTTGTGAGTCATCTTTATAGATTAGCAGCTATTTAGCAGGGTAAAATGGAATCTCTCATTTTTTTATTAATTGAATTGGCTTACTTTTGTTGGATTACACCCTAAAGCGCAGTAAACGCAGAACAACCGTGGCAATTAAAGTTGCTGAGCAGAAACTCACTGTGTATGCGCCTTTTTATGTTCCACAAACTGAAATAGATGCCTGGCTAAACACTAAGCAAGATTGGGTCGCTGAACAAATAGCAAAGCAATCTATGCAAGCTGAGCGTCGCCAATTGCCATTAGTAAACGCCACTATTAAGTTGTTTGGGCAAAACGTCCCAATAGTATTCGGCAAAGGCCCGAAAAACACTTGGCAACAAGATGCGCGGCCTCAGCTTACCTTACTAATATCATCACGTGTCAAACATCAAGAGGCTAACTACCTCGCTTTGCTTGAGCAGTTTATGCATGAAAAGCTTGAGAGCTATATCGAAATGCGAGTGCATGATTACTGCTTGCAAATGTCTGAGACGTTGCCTACAAAGCTTAAAATTCAACATTATAAACGTCGCTGGGGCAGTTGTAACAAACGCCGTGAGCTGACTTTTAATTTACATTTAGCAAGTGCGCCAACCTGGGTGATTGATTATGTAGTTGTCCATGAGCTTGCGCATCTTTTACATATGAATCATAGCGCTAAGTTTTGGCAACGTGTGAGCCAGTTTTATCCAGACTATAAAAAAGCAGAGCAATGGTTAAAAGCGAATGGGAGCAGTTTGAGTTGGTAGATTAAGTTAGCGAGAGTAAAGCTAGAAAGAATAAAGCTAGAAAGAATAAAGCTAGAAAGAGTAAAGCTAGAAAGAGTAAAGCTAGAAAGAGTAAGAGTGGTGGAGGGAGCTGGATTCGAACCAGCGAAGGCTGAGCCGTCAGATTTACAGTCTGATCCCTTTGGCCGCTCGGGAACCCCTCCACACAAATTTTTACTATTGCATTTGGCCCCACTTCACTGAGAAGAAAAGTGGTGGAGGGAGCTGGATTCGAACCAGCGAAGGCTGAGCCGTCAGATTTACAGTCTGATCCCTTTGGCCGCTCGGGAACCCCTCCAATGCAACGGCGCTGATAATAGCAAACTGATTATTTAAGTAAAGAAAAAAACTAAAGAAAAATGCATAAATGCCGATAACTGGTTAATCAAGAAACTATTTGGCTAAAGACTATGCAAATTGATGGTTTGTTGCTCACAGAGAGTCAACTCGATAATCGTCTTAATAAAAGTGTTCACGAGCACCGCTCTGGAGAGTTTGCTTTATTACTCGCAATGCTTTCTCATGATGCGCTCGATTTTAGCCAGTTCCACCTACCAAAAACTGAATTAAGCAATCCTGAAGTATCTGAGTCTGCTCTGCGTACTGAATTAGGTGCTGGTCCTACACAACCATTAGCTCCCGAACAGTTTGATATGCTAATTGGGCAAGAAAATGCATTTAGACTATTGCAAGGTGGTTTATCAGATATAAAATTACGTCATTGCTTAAATCCAGAGCCTTTGAATGTTCGTGATGATAAGCAACATGTGCCGCTAGAAGTGATTGATAACTGTGAGCCAGCAGTTAGAAAACGCTTTTATGAAAAAAACAAACCCGTTGAGCGCCCACAAATCGACGCTGCCGCATTTTATGATAGTCTTACTAATGAGGCGATACATCAACCTCTGCATTTGGCGACAGCTTAGCATTCGAGGCTTAATCGAATTGTCATAGACTATGAATAAACTTAATAAAAAGTACAGCTAAATTAAGATGCGCTTGTTATAATAGCAGTCTATGGCTTAATGCCATTGTCATTGAACCAAGTTACTAGGACTATAATGAAGAAAACATTCACGCTAAACCACGAGAAAATTAAATACCCTCGTATGGTTGATGCAGCCAAGCACGAAGTAAAAAAATACTTGAAACGTGAGCGTAATAAAACACTCCCAGCAGGTGCCGACTATTGGGCGTTTGACTGTAAGTTTGGTGAATCAGCGGATGAGGCCAATGTCGTTCACGTGGCAGAGATTAATAAATGTATTAGCGATATTGAAGCAAAAGAGCTTACATCGTTTTATGTTGAAATCTTAGCGCGTCCTGCACAGCGTCAACATCAAGAGTTTGACGAAGAGTAATACGAATATCAGTTCGCAGTAATACTCTAAAACAAAAAAGGGCCATCAGGCCCTTTTTAGTTTTAGTAATCAATTATCGCGCAAACGGATCGGCATTTATTTTTTCTATGTACCAATTGCCTTTTTTACGCATCATTTTCACACTGCGCATATCATCAATTTTCTTACCATTAAAATAACCCGTAAAAATCAAATTGATGTTGGCTTTATCGCCATACTGTTCGCGCAAGCTCATGTTAGTCATATCGACTTCAATCACCACTTCATCGTATTGCATATTGACTAAGTTGCGAGCGAACTGCCCAGCGGTACCATAAGATTTCATAATTCGCGCCATTTTCGGCGTGGCGTATTCCATCGCTTTATTTAAATCGTTTTGGTTATACAAAGCATCAAAATAGAGGGTCGCTACGTTACCAGGAGTGTTTTTTTCACCTTTTGGTGCATCTTCAGAGCCGCAACCGGAAAGAATGCTGCTACTTAAAAGGATAAAAATTAAAAGTATATTTTTCATTGTTGTAGTTTTTCGAGTGAACTTAAAATAAAGTGTGTGACTAAATGAGCATGATGTAAAGTTAACTCGGTAAAATTAATAGTTTTATTTATTTTGGATAATAAAAAAGGATGCATGTTTGCATCCTTTTTAAAAACTAAGAGATTCTTGGTGATTACTGAACAAGCTCTTTATCGCTGAACTCTTCAGCAAATAATGGGCTTGATAAGTAACGCTCAGTTGCACTTGGTAAAATTACCACAATGTTTTTGTCTGCGTTTTCAGGTTTTTCAGCAAGGCGCTTTGCAGCAACTACTGCGGCACCTGAAGAAATACCCACTAAAATGCCTTCGTTTTTCATCAGTTCATGAGCCATGGCAATGGCATCTTCATTTGATACTTGCTCTGCAGCATCTACAACTTCTAAATCAAGGTTGCCTGGGATAAAGCCTGCACCGATACCTTGGATTTTATGAGGGCCCGGTTTAATTTCTTCACCAGCTAAAGTTTGGCTAATAACTGGCGAGTTAGTTGGTTCAACAGCAACCGATTGTACATTTAAGCCTTTCTCTAGTTTAAGGTAACGGCTAACACCTGTAATAGTACCACCAGTACCAACACCTGCTACGAAAATGTCGATTTTTCCGTCCATTGCTTCAAAGATTTCAGGACCTGTTGTTTCAAAGTGAATTTTTGGGTTAGCTGGGTTTTCGAACTGTTGTAAAAGAATGTACTTTTCAGGCTCACTTGCTTGAATTTCTTTTGCTTTTTGAATTGCGCCATTCATGCCTTTAGCGCCATCAGTTAAAACTAGGTTAGCACCTAACGCTTTTAATAATTTACGACGCTCAAGGCTCATTGTGTTAGGCATAGTTAGAGTTAGTTTGTAGCCACGAGAAGCCGCTACAAATGCTAGTGCAATACCTGTGTTGCCTGAAGTCGGCTCGATTAACTCTTTGTCTTTAGTTAAGACACCTGACTTTTCTGCTTCCCAGATCATTGAAGCACCAATACGGCATTTAACACTGAAGCTTGGGTTACGTGATTCTACTTTAGCAAAAACATTACCTGATGTTACGCGGTTAAGCTTTACAATTGGTGTATTACCAATCGTTAATGAATTATCTTCAAAAATGTTAGACATACTGTTCCCTTGGAAGCAATTTATTCAATCGTGATCAATGAGCTTAGGCTATTGATCTGTAATAGTCACACTTTACTGTGGTGAATAAAAAACGAAAGTAAAGTTTGGCTATAACATATAGCGAATAGGCTTAGATACCCAAACCATCTCAAGGTGCGAGTTTCAGTTGGAATTAATATAGTTTAGGAACAAGCAAGCAAAGTAAGGGGAGGGCGCACCAAAAGGTGCGCTAATAGGGTCTTAAAGCAGCCAAGCGTAGCTAAACTTGGCAAATAACGTACGCTGCTCTTTAGTCATTGATGACAGCTCATCATCTTGATAGCCATTATCAGAGTAACCAGCAAAGAATACAGTTTGCGGGTTCAGCTTGTAAGAATACAGTAGCTGAGTGGCTAACTTTTTATATTGGCTATCAACATCATCTATGTAATTAGCCTGATTGCGTTCTAAATCGGTATAAATGACTGCAAGGCGTAAAAAGCTATTCACGTTGAATTGGTAAGTTAAACGCACATCACTTAAATTGGCGGTAAATACTTCACTGCCATCGGCTTCAAGTTGCTCATAAGTATGACGTAAACGCACTTCAAAATGCTTACCAAGGTTCATATTCAGCACAGGGCGTATATGGAACTTATCACCAACGCGGTTATTAGCTAAATCAACGGCATTACCTGTGTACATATATAAAGAAGCAAATATCCCAGCGGTGGGTTTAAAGTCACTGTACAAGCCAACGCCATTTTCGCTAAACAAGTCGGTGTTGCCGTCGATATCTAAACGTGATTTGTCGTGGCGAAGGCCAGTGCGATTACGATGCTCAACAGAGACCTCAAAAAAGCTTTGTAACGGGCCGCTGACTGAAAAGCTGGTTTGTGCTTCTTTTTCGAGAAGTTCATTATTTTCGTTGTGAGTAATATCCCAATCAGCATATAGGTTAGCGCGATTCCACCAATTGCCTTTATCGCCATACCAGCGGTATTCGCCACCAGTCGTAAACTTTTTAAAATCAACTTGTGAGATAAAGCCTAAGTCAGCTCTCAAATCAGCATCGCGGTAATTATAATCGGCAAATGCGCGCCAGTACTTCTCGTCGTGTTGATACTTAATGTAGTAACCAGTACCTGATTGCTGTTCTTTACTTAAAACACGAAGTACACCTTCGTTGTAGTCGCAGTCACTATTTAATTCACAACTCACTTGCTCTGGCTGTGAGCAGTTATCCCCATCACATAATTCGTCGATAAAATCTTGGCTGTATTGCGTTTGTGACTTTAATACTTGCACTAAGAACACATCGTTTACTGTTGGTTTGTATTTACTATCCAAACTATATACTGTGTTTTTATAGTCATCACTTTGTCTGTGTGTTGCCGTTGACCCAAGTGATAAGCCTGATTCAAAATCGTAGCGATAACGCAGGGCACCGTTTTCACTTTTCTCGTCAAGGGCAACAAGAGATGAGCCTAAATTGCCCGGGATCAACACATTGGTTTGTGTATCATTGGCAATGAAGCCGGCAAATGTATGGCCATTTTTACTGCCGGTGATTTTCGTGCCGTAATCTGGCTGGGCAATATTACGGGTATGAATAAGGTTAAGTGTTGAGGCAAAGTAGTCAGCGTTATCTAAAAAGAAGGCACGCTTTTCTGGGAAGAATAAACTGAAATTATTGTTCACACTCAATTGTGCTACATCCGCTTCAACCTGAGAAAAATCAGGATTAATCGTCGCATTTAAGGTGATATCTGGGGTGATCCCCCATTTAACATCGAGGCTGGCTTCAGTATTGTTTTCTGTTTCCCAATCAGCCACTTGTGCGCCATCAATATCACGTGTCTCATTTTTGCCAAGCACCACAGATGGAATAATCGCCACGTTATTGCCTTGCTTTGCTTGTTCAAAGCCTTGGTAACTTGGCATTTGGCAAATCCAACAGTTGTTACCATGGTCAATTTGCATATTTGAGATACGTAACCGCTCACTGCGCGGTAAAAAGCGTAAAAACTCCATCGCCATAGTCTTACTTGCTACGCTGTCGTCAAAATTCAATACGCGTAATGGAATGGCAACTTCAACTGTGTAGCCTTTATCATGAATAACACCGACGCTATCCCAAATACCGTCCCATGATGAGCTTTCTTGCTTGGTTAGTTCATTTTCTATTGAATCTTGTTGTACGCCAAGTGGGTTAATAAAAAATTGATAAGCTAATTGAGAGTTATTGTATGAATCTATTTTTAGCCCGACTAGGTCATCATCCCAGGCTGCGTCACGGTCACGGTAAAAAGCACGAATAAGTTCTGGGTTTGGATCATTCGCTTCAAAGCCAATAAAAAGTGTTTCGCCATCCTCATAAACATAAGCGTGGGTGGTAACTGGGCTTTTACTGTTTTCGTAAGGCCAAGTAACGTTGTCTATGGTAATTTTTTTGGCACGTTGCCAACTTGGCTCATTGAGCTGGCCGTCGATTGTTGCTTGCTCCGCAATAAAAGGGAGGGTGACAGGTTGGCTGGTGGCCAAGGTAGTAAAAGGCACGCTCAATAGAGCGGCACTTAACATTGATTTATACATAAGCACTATACGGGTATTCAAAACTGCGAGCATGTTATTAATTTGCAACTTTGTTAACAAATGCAACGCGACAGGGCGCATATATTTACGTTCAAATTAGATTCTAACAAGCTGTGGTGGTAATTTGCGCAGTTAAACGTTAATTTGGCTGTTTTATAACAAAAGTAAACTAAAACGTGGTAAAAGATTACCACCTAAAAATTGAAGTGATCGTTATGAATTTAATTCTAAAATTAATTGCTGGTATTGTTGCCGGTATTTTAGTGGGCTTATATGTGCCACTAACAGGTGTTGAACTCCTTTACACAGTAAAAGAAATAATAGGTCAGTTGATCACCTTTACCATCCCGTTAATTATTTTATTTTTTATCGCATCAGGTATTGCTGGTTTACCAAAAGGGTCAGGCCACTTGTTAGGAAAAACAGTTGGCTTTGCATATGGTTCAACCGTTATTGCTGGAACCTTAGCTTTTTTACTTGTCAGCGCTATGATCCCATTGTTTGATGGCGGTTTAACGTTTGAAGCAGAAGTTGCTACCGAAGTGGGCAGCTTTATTGATTTAGAAATCCCACCTCTTATGAGTGTAATGACAGCACTTGCTGCGGCATTCATTTTTGGTATTGGTATGAGCCAGTTACAGCTTGATACGTTAAAGAAAGTATCTGATCAGGGCCGTGATGTGATTGATGGCTTGTTAGCAAAAGTAATTATTCCTGCGTTACCTTTCTACATTGCAGGTGTTTTCGCGGAAATGACAGTTGCTGGCACCGTGGTTGATACGCTGCAAACATTTGGTATTGTTTTGCTAGCTGCATTAATTATGCATTGGCTATGGCTTACTGTTTTATATGTATCTACAGGCCTTTTACTAAAGCGTAATCCTTTAGAGCTTGTAAAAAATATGCTACCCGCTTATTTTACTGCTTTAGGTACAATGTCGAGTGCAGCAACAATTCCAGTTTCACTTCGCTCAAGCAAAGCAAATAACGTAAAAGAAGATGTTGCTAACTTTACAGTACCTTTATGTGCAACTATCCATTTATCGGGCTCAACAATTACGATTGTGACATGTGCAATGGCTGTCATGTTCTTATCACCGAATATGGATGTACCATCGTTATTTGGTATGTTGCCATTTATTATGATGCTAGGCGTTGTAATGATTGCTGCTCCTGGCGCACCAGGTGGGGCAGTTATGTCGGCATTGGGTCTTTTAACAAGTATGCTTGGTTTTAATGAAGGTGCAGTTGCATTAATGATTGCACTTTATTTAGCACAAGATAGCTTTGGTACTGCCTGTAATGTAACAGGTGATGGTATCATTGCCCTATGGGTTGATCGTTTCAGCGAGAAAGCATCAGCTTAAATTTAATTAGTGAAACGATATTTTGATTTATCGTTTCACTTTTTCTGTGCTAATGTGGCACATTAAATTGTGCGAAAGCAGCTATTTGGTTATTTGAGGGTGTTCCATTGATTAATGTACTTTTAGTTGATGACCATGAACTTGTACGGACAGGGATCAGACGTATACTTGATGATGTTCGCGGTTTTAAAGTGGTGGGTGAAGCTAAAACCGGTGAAGAAGCGGTGCAATTTTGCCGTCAACATTCACCAGATATCGTGTTGATGGACATGAATATGCCAGGTATTGGCGGTTTAGAAGCGACAAAGAAAATCTGTCGTTATTGCCCAGATGTAAAAATTATTGTGCTTACTGTGCATTGTGAAGACCCATTCCCAAGTAAAGTAATGCAAATCGGTGCACACGGTTATCTGACTAAAGGTGCCGGTTCTGATGAAATGGTTAACGCCATTCGTGCAGTGAATGCAGGACAACGTTATATTGCGCCTGAAATTGCGCAGCAAATTGCGCTTGCCCAGGTAAGTGGGCGGACAGATGAAAACCCTTTCCAGAGTTTGTCCGAGCGTGAGCTGCAAATCATGCTGATGATCACTAAAGGTGAGAAAGCGCAAGACATCGCAGAGCGTTTGAACCTCAGTTCAAAAACGGTGAATAGCTATCGCTATCGCATGTTTGAAAAGCTAAATGTAGGGGGGGATGTTGAACTTACCCATTTAGCAATTCGTCATAAAATGATCGACATTGATAGCTCGCATTAATTTGCTCAATGTCTGATTTCGAACCAGCCCGTTTTTTAAAAACACTATCAAGTGAGCCCGGTGTCTACCGAATGCTTGATAGTGAAGGGCAAGTTATCTATGTCGGTAAGGCAAAAAATCTAAAAAAGCGTGTCAGTAGTTACTTCCGTAGCAATGTAACTGATAGTAAAACGCGTGTCTTAGTCAGTAATATTTGCGGTATTGAAGTCACCCTGACTAACACCGAAACCGAAGCCTTATTACTCGAAAACAATCTAATAAAAAAATATCAACCTCGTTATAATATTTTGCTGCGAGATGATAAGTCATATCCATATATTCTGTTAACAGATCATAAGCACCCGCGACTTGCTTTTCATCGTGGTAGCAGAAAAATTAAAGGCGAATATTTTGGTCCATTCCCAAGTGCGGGAGCGGTTTCTGAAAGTTTGCGTTTAATGCAAAAAATTTTTCCGGTTCGCCAATGTGAAGATGCCTATTATCGAGCGAGAAGCCGTCCCTGTTTACAATATCAGTTAAAACGCTGTTCAGCACCGTGTGTAAATAAAATCTCCGATGAAGAATATCAACAAGAAGTTGATTTTGTTCGCAAGTTTTTGCTGGGTAAATCTCATGAAGTCATTGCCGATTTAGTCACTAAAATGGAGCAAGCAAGTAAAGAACTTAAATTTGAGCTTGCGGCCAAAGTGCGTGACCAAATCATGTTGCTTCGAAAAATGCAGGAGCAACAATCTATTTCAGGTAATCATGCCGAAATGGATGTAGTGGGTTTTGCGCATTTAAATGGTTTAAATGCGGTTCACTTATTAATGATCCGCGACCACAAAGTGCTAGGCAGTAAAACTTATTTCCCTAAAGTACCAAAAGACTCCGGTGAAGAAGAAATTCTAACCTCGTTTTTAGGTCAATATTATTTAGCACCCGGTGCAACGGGGCGTATTGCCAAAGAAATTATCTTACCGTTCAGTATTGAAGAAAGTGAGCCATTAAGTGAAGCGCTTACGGCTATCTCTGAACGTAAAGTGGGTTTAAAAGTTGCTAGTCGCGGTGAGCGGGCACAGTATTTAAAGCTTGCTAATAAAAATGCCCTTAATAGCATTAGTGTTAAGCAAAGTACCCAAGACTCCATTAATAAACGTTACGCACAATTAAAAGAAACATTACGTCTAGATGATATTAATCGCATGGAATGTTTTGATATCAGCCATACAATGGGTGAAAACACGGTAGCAAGTTGTGTGGTGTTTGATTCGCAAGGGCCAAATAATAAAGAATATCGCCGATTTAATGTTACTGGCATCACAGGTGGTGATGATTATGCTGCGATGGAATTTGCACTTAATAAACGCTACAACAAAGTTGTCGATGAAGAAAAAATTCCAGATGTCATCTTTATCGATGGTGGTAAAGGTCAATTATCTCGTGCTGAGCAATATTTTGAAAACTGGCCGCATAATAAAATGCCATTGTTGGTAGGTGTTGCAAAAGGTACTAGTCGAAAACCAGGTTTAGAAACGCTATTAATTGATGGCGGACGTAAAACAATACCACTTGATTCAGATGCGCCAGCGCTGCATTTAATTCAGCATATTCGTGATGAGTCGCACCGTTTTGCTATTGCAGGGCATCGTAATAAACGACAAAAACAACGCACACAATCATTGTTAGAAGAAATTACCGGCGTAGGACAAAAACGCCGACAAGCATTATTAAAATATTTAGGGGGCATGCAAGGGGTAAAAGCTGCTAATATAGACCAATTAAAACAAGTTCCTGGGATCAGCCCTGAAATGGCTGAAAAGATATTTAATCATTTGCATGACAAGGCTTAGCCTTCGTGCGAATATAGTAAAAAAAGACATCTCCAAGTAGTTATGTGGAATATTCCAAACACACTCACAACCTTTAGACTTTTTCTTATCCCCATTTTTTTGGTGATATTTTATTTGCCTTTCTCATGGGCGTTTTTCGCAGCTGCATTTGTTTTCTGGCTTGCGTCAATCACAGATATCCTTGATGGCTATCTAGCGCGTCGTTTAAATCAGTCAACGCCTTTTGGTGCGTTCTTAGATCCGGTTGCCGACAAAGTAATGGTATGTGCAGCACTGGTTGCATTATCAAGCCACTACCAAAGCTTGTATATGACTATTCCGGCATTAGTGATTATTAGCCGTGAAATTGTTATCTCTGCCTTACGCGAATGGATGGCAGAGCAGGGTAAACGTGACAACGTAGCTGTATCAAACATGGGTAAGTTTAAAACTGCGGCACAAATGCTAGCCATTATTGGTTTGATCTGGCAGTTTGATACATGGATGATCTACTTAAGTTATGGCCTTTTGTACGTCGCAACATTGTTAACGCTTAGTTCTATGTTGCAGTATTTAATAGCGGCATGGTCAGAATTGACCAAAAATTGATCCTAAACGTTTAATTACACACCGTTTTAGATAAAAAATAAGCAAACAGTTCAAAACTAGCATTTTTTATATTGACGCGTTTAATAATCTCTGTAGAATGCGTCCGTGTTGAGAGGGCATAGCCCCCAAGATAAAGAAAGCGGCACTAGCTCAGTTGGTA
>NZ_PNCZ01000030.1:0-53078 GCF_005887425.1 Pseudoalteromonas sp. S2721 | reverse complement strand
GATGAATTACATGGTAAAGGTACAGCTCCACAGTCTTTAGAAACGGCTGCGCCAGAAAAAGCGCCTGAACCACCTAAAGCTGAACCTGCAAAACCGGCACAGCCTGCAGCATCAAAACCGGCACCTACTCCTAAGCCTGCCGCAGCTGCACCTAAACCGGCTCCAGCTCCTGCAAAAGCACCAGCTGCTTCTGCTGCACCGAAAAAAGCGCCACCACCACAAGCTGAAACAACGGTTCGTGTTGATACCAAGCGCTTGGACGAAATCATGAACATGGTGGGTGAGCTGGTATTAGTACGCAACCGTTTGGTTAGCCTTGCAAATAACAGTAACAGCGAATCAATGGGTAAAGCCATCTCTAATTTAGATGTGGTAACTGCAGACCTGCAAGGTGCGGTGATGAAAACCCGCATGCAGCCAATTAAGAAAGTATTTGGCCGCTTCCCACGCGTTGTGCGTGACTTAGCTCGCAGCTTGAAAAAAGACATTAACCTGCAGCTGGTTGGTGAAGAAACCGATTTAGATAAAAACTTAGTAGAAGCGCTTGCCGATCCGCTCGTGCATTTAGTTCGTAACTCGGTTGACCATGGTATTGAAATGCCAGATGTGCGTGAAGCCGCGGGTAAACCACGTACCGGTACAGTCACTCTTTCTGCTTCGCAAGAAGGCGATCATATCTTATTGACCATTCGTGATGATGGTGCAGGTATGGATGCTGAGAAGTTGAAAAAAATTGCTATCAGCAAAGGTGTGATTGATCACGACCAAGCAAGCCGCTTGTCGGATACCGAAGCTTACAACTTAATTTTTGCGCCTGGTTTCTCAACCAAAGAAGAGATATCTGATATTTCAGGCCGCGGCGTCGGCATGGATGTAGTAAAAACAAAAATCACCCAGTTAAATGGCTCTGTCAATATTCAGTCAGAGCTGGGTGTAGGTACTGTATTAGAAATCAAGGTGCCATTAACACTGGCTATTTTACCGACTCTTATGGTTATTGTTGGCGAGCAAACATTTGCTTTACCACTTGCTGGTGTGAGTGAAATTTTCCATCTTGATTTAACTAAAACTAATGTCGTTGATGGTCAACTGACAATAATTGTGCGTGAAAAAGCGATCCCGCTTTTCTATTTACAACATTGGTTAGTAAAAGGTGCCAACCGCCAAGAGCGTAAAGCTGAAGGTCACGTAGTTATTGTGCAAATCGGTACTAAACAAGTGGGCTTTGTGGTTGACTCGTTAATTGGCCAGGAAGAAGTTGTTATCAAACCTTTAGATGCCTTATTGCAAGGTACGCCAGGCATGGCTGGTGCGACAATTACTTCTGATGGTGGGATTGCATTGATCCTCGACGTACCTAGCATGCTTAAACACTACGTTGGCTAATAATAAATAATAAAGTGCAGCGTTTAACTGCACTTTAAGTGATATAAAACAAGAGAGTGCCAATGGCAGTCAAAGTATTAGTTGTTGATGATTCAAGCTTTTTTCGCCGCAGAGTCAGCGAAATTTTAGAGCAAGACAGCAATATTCAAGTAATTGGTTTTGCCGTAAACGGTCGTGAAGCGGTCGATAAAGCCCGTGAATTAAAACCTGATGTAATTACTATGGATGTTGAAATGCCGGTTCTTGATGGCATTAGTGCCGTGAAAGAAATAATGGCAGCAACACCGACTCCTATTTTAATGTTCTCATCACTCACCCGTGATGGCGCAACAGCAACCCTCGATGCATTGGATGCTGGGGCCCTTGATTTTTTACCGAAAAAGTTCGAAGACATTGCACGCAATAATGAAGATGCAATCGCGCTTTTACAAAATAAAGTAAAAGAAATTGGTCGCCGTCGCATTTCTCGTTTTTCGCGACCAGCACCTATTTCGAGATCAACTCCGACTCCTACACTAAGAAGTAGTGGCGCTACAAGCAGTAGCGGTATTGTCCAGCCTGATCGCAGTTTTAGTCGTCCTGCTGCTGCAAGTTCGCCGGCTGCATCGTCATCGAATACGAGTAATATTCGCGCTTCGGGCAAGAAATATCAATTGGTTGCTATCGGTACATCAACCGGTGGACCTGTGGCGCTTCAAACAATTTTGACTCAGCTGCCAGCTAATTTCCCACATCCTATTTTGCTTATTCAGCATATGCCAGCTGCGTTTACGCCAGCTTTTGCTGCAAGGCTAAATGGCTTATGCAAAATCAATGTTAAAGAAGCGCAAAATGGTGACCGTTTAGTGCCTGGCACCGCTTACTTAGCGCCAGGTGGCCAACAAATGCTAATAGAGGGGCGTGGTGGTTCTCGCACTCTGCGAGTATTTGAAGACGATAGTCCGCGTATTACTTACAAGCCGAGTGTTGATGTGACTTTTGCAAGTGCTGCAAAAACCTTCGGCGGTGATGTGCTAGCTGTAGTATTAACGGGCATGGGCGCAGATGGCCGTGATGGTGCGCGTATGCTTAAGCAAGTCGGTGCGACTATTTGGGCGCAAGATGAAAAAACCAGTGTGGTGTATGGTATGCCACAAGCTGTTGCAAATGCGGGGCTGGCGAGCGAGAGCTTAGCGCTCGCAGATGTTGCAAATCGTTTAACGCGTGAGACTGGTTGTGGATAAACTGTCTTTCCTTGGCTTAATTGTCGCAGTAAGTGCCATCGCCTTTGGTTATGCATTAGAGGGCGGGGTTGTTTCTGCACTGTTTAATGGTCCTGCGCTTATCATCGTGCTTGGCGGTACGCTTGGGGCTGTCATGCTTCAGACTCCTGCTAGTGTTTTTACTAAAACACTTAAGATCAGTCATTGGGTGTTTTTTCCGCCGTATCACGATATTGATGCAGCCATCGAGCAAGTAAAGCGTTGGTCACATAAAGCACGTCAAGAAGGTTACTTAGCCCTTGAGTCGGAAGCGCTGTCGCACTCAGACCCGTATGCGGCAAAGGGCTTGAGTCTACTTGTTGATGGTATTGATGAGCAAAAGCTTAGAGATACGCTTGAAATTGATTTAATGCTTGAACGCGAACGCTTACTCGAGGTAAGTCGAGTTTATGAAGCTATGGGCGGTTATAGCCCTACAATCGGTATTTTAGGTGCAGTACTCGGTTTGATTCAGGCCATGCAATTTATAACGGATCCTGAAAAACTGGGTGCCGGTGTTGCTACTGCGTTTATCGCTACTATTTACGGTGTTGGTTTAGCGAATCTATTATTCTTGCCAATGGCGAATAAACTTAAGCAGCAAGTGGAACAAAAAATGCTGTATCATGAACTACTCGCTGAAGGCATTATTGCTATTTCGCAAGGTGAAAGCCCACTAAATATCGAACTAAAACTTGAGGCGTACCGAGTAGAGCGCCCAAGCTTAGTTGACGAGTAATTTATTATGATGCGCCGTCGTCTGCGTCATAACACGTCAAAAAACCAACATACTGAACGCTGGCTTGTCTCTTATGCCGATTATATGACCATCATGTTTGCTTTTTTTGTGGTCATGTATGCTATCGCAATTAGTAAAAATGAAGATTTTCAAATTCTCTCAGATTCACTAGAGCAGGTGTTTGAAAAGTCTGCTCGTCAGCAACAACAGGTTGGCACTGGGGTTAACGGCACAGGCATACTAACTGACAGAGTCAGCCCTGAGAACGATATTCTATACGGTGAGAGCATTCGTAAAGATGAGCAAGGCCCTGAATTACTCGATGGGCAAAGCGAAACCAGCAATATTGAGAAAAAACATCTCGGCAAGCCTCTCGACAGCTTACTTACTAAATTACAGTCTGCGCTCATTGATGAAATTCGTGATGGCGAAGCAAGTTTAGAGCTTCATCAAGATTGGCTCATCATTGAATTAAGCTCTGGTATGTTGTTTTCATCGGGCAGTGCTGTTGCACAGCAGCGTGCAAAACAAGTTGTTAGTTTAGTGAAAGATATTATTGCACCAGTTGATAATTACATTCGTGTGCGTGGTTATACCGATAACGAAGGTATTCGTAATGAGATGTTTCGCTCTAACTGGGAGCTATCTGTAGCGAGGGCGACATCTGTCCTAGTTGAGCTTGAGAGTTTAGGTATTAACCCTGCGCGTATGGCTATTGAAGGTTACGGGCAATATTCACCTTTCGCAAGTAATGACACTGAGCAAGGACGCGCAGAAAACCGCAAAGTGGTTGTTGCGTTGTCTAAATATGGTTTACCACCACAAGAGCCAGAAAACGCAGAACAAGAGTCACAAAACCAACCGCAACAGACGACAGAAATTGAGTTGCCAAGCGATGATAACAGCATTAAAGTGATTCAATTACCACATGGTGGAATTAGGATTACCACGCGCAATGAACAATAATAAGGTGTGATGTGAAAGTTTGGACCGTAGCGAATCAAAAAGGTGGGGTAGGGAAAACAACAACAGCCGTTAGCCTTGCTGGTATTCTCGCTTTACAAGGAAAACGCGTGTTACTTATTGACACCGATCCGCATGCATCATTGACTTATTATTTTGGTATAGATTCAGAAGACTTAGAAGTCAGCGTGTATGATATTTTCGCGCGTGGTAACAGCATGGCCAGTGAAGAAATTTTGCAGGCTCTATGTCCATCAACACTTGAAAACCTAGATATCTTACCTGCGACGATGGCAATCGCGACGCTTGATAGAAGCATGGGCAATAAAAATGGCATGGGCTTAATACTAAAAAAAGCGCTTGCCAAAATTAGCGACCATTATGACTATGCAATTATTGATTGCCCGCCTGTTTTAGGTGTTTTGATGGTCAATGCTCTTGCAGCTAGTGAGCGAATTTTAGTACCAGTACAAACAGAATTTTTGGCCTTAAAAGGGCTTGATCGTATGATGCGTACGATGGAGCTGATGCAAACATCGCAAGCAAAACAGTACCAATATACAATTATTCCTACAATGTACGATAAACGTACTAAAGCATCACTTGAAGCTTACAAGACTCTGCAGGATAATTACAAAGATAAAG
Source organism: Pseudoalteromonas sp. S2721 (assembly GCF_005887425.1). Taxonomy (NCBI): domain Bacteria; kingdom Pseudomonadati; phylum Pseudomonadota; class Gammaproteobacteria; order Alteromonadales; family Pseudoalteromonadaceae; genus Pseudoalteromonas; species Pseudoalteromonas sp. S2721. The sequence continues at coordinate 48,104 of NZ_PNCZ01000030.1, read as the reverse complement.
TATGGTCAGGCGTGGTTCCTGTCGATACAAAGTTTAGAGATGCTAGTTTAGCACAGCAAGTGCCGATTCAATTTTGCCCGCGTTCGCGTGGCGTTTTTGCCTATCGTGCCCTGCTTGATTACTTAGTTGCACAAGGTTAAAGATGAGTAAGCATTTATTTGCCAATGAAAAAGTGATGACCCAATATTTGGGCGCTTTGTTGTGTGAAGATGAGCCTACAGACCAAAATCTTGAGCCAGTCGCAAAGCTGCTGGAGCAGGTTAAAGAGCCTGAAACTAAGACAGAAGAAAAGCTGACAGACGTTCAGCCTACTCCAGAACCTGTTTTACCACCCCCAGAACCGACTAAAGAGCTTGAGAAAACCGAGAACCAAGCTAATATCAAAGATATAGTCGCAGAACCTAAAGCTGAACTGGTTGCAAAAACCTCGTCTGATCGTCAAGAAGACTATTTTGATGGTGAATTTCAGGCATTATTCTTTGAGGTTGCAGGGTTAACCCTTGCTGTACCGTTAAAAGCATTAGGGGGAATTCATCAGCTGGCAGAGGTTAACCAATTATTTGGTAAACCAAAATGGTTTAAAGGTGTCATGCTAAACCGTGAAGAAAAACTAAATGTTGTTGATACTGCACGTTGGGTTATGCCAGAAAAGTATGATGAAAAATTAGAACAATCATTAGATTATCAGTATTTAATCACCTTAGGTGACAGTCAATGGGGATTATTGGCTGAAAAGCTCGTAAATAATATTACGCTTCGTAAAGAAGATGTAAAATGGCGAGCAAAATCAGGTAAGCGGCCTTGGCTTGCAGGTGTTATCAAAGAGAAAATGTGCGCCTTGATTGACGTTGAAAATTTAAATCAATTGCTAGAGCAGGGCTTAGACAGCCGTGAGCAGTAACTATTTTTACGGAGTAATAGCATGAGTGAAGAAAGACTACTGTCAGCAAATAAAAACGCTGATAGCAACGATGAAGTGTTACAGTGGGTAACCTTTAAACTTGAAGAAGAAACGTACGGCATTAACGTAATGCAAGTACAAGAAGTACTTCGCTATACCGAAATTGCTCCTGTGCCAGGTGCGCCTTCTTATGTGTTAGGTATTATTAACTTACGTGGTAATGTTGTTACTGTTATCGACACGCGTGCACGTTTTGGTTTAATGGGTGCTGAGGTTACTGATAACTCTCGTATCGTTATCATTGAAGCTGAAAAGCAAGTGATTGGTATTTTAGTCGACAGTGTTGCTGAAGTGGTTTACCTACGTAGCTCTGAAATTGACAGTGCGCCAAATATTGGCACAGAAGAAAGTGCTAAGTTTATCCAAGGTGTATCTAACCGTGATGGTGAGTTACTGATCTTGGTTGATCTTAATAAATTATTAAATGACGATGAGTGGGACGAGCTAAGCGCACTATAAGCGTTTGGAAATTATATGCTGTTATACTCTTTGTTTGGTGCCTCAATCTTACTTGTATTAGTGTGTTTGGGGCTTATTTTTGTCAATAACAATAAGCAAGCGGCGGCGATTCAAGCTAAGCAAAAACAGTTACAAGAAGCTCAACAGCAATTGAGTATTTTACGTAGCGAAGTGGCTGAAATGCGAGCTGGCATGCTAAGTATTGGCAAACGTGTTGTTGCTGTTGAAGAAAAAAGTAAAGAGCTTGAACAGCTACAAGATGCACAAAAATATGATGATCCGAATGCGAAAATTTATTCGCGAGCGGTTAAAATGGTTGAGCTAGGCGCTGATTTAGAAGAAATAATTCGTGAATGCGAATTACCCAGAGCTGAAGCTGAGCTACTCATGTCACTTCATAAACAAAAAGGCGCCGAATAGGCGCTTTTTTATTTGAGCTAAGCTTTGATGTTGAGCTTACCTTGAAAGTCTTGCCATCCCGGTGGAAACTTACCACGTAATACGTACGAAAAAGCAATTAATTCGGCAATAACATAATAGAGCTCTTTCGGGATTTCTTCACCTAACTCAAGATGCGATAAGGTTTGAGCTAAGTCCGCATCTTGATGTATCAAAATGCCTTTTTGCTCAGCAAGTTTGACGATTTCTTCAGCCAATTCACCAAAGCCTTTACTGGTTACTCGTGGCGAGCTACCCGCTTCGTAGAGTAAGCCAATTGCTGATTTATGCACCGCTTGTTCACTCATAAAAATTACACCTTAATGTTAATAATCGCATGGGATTTATAAAAAGCTTGGTGGTTTGATGTCCCTTGTTGCAAGTTTAACTCACCTACATTTAAACCATGGCCTGCTAATTTATGGCGTAGTGTTTCTAAATGCGGATGAGCAAGCGCTGTCACTTCTTGTGAGGACGCTAGCAACTGGCAATCAACTGCTTTATCCATCACCTCTGCGGTAATTTGTAACTTGCCAAGCTGTGCATAATCAAAGTTCAAGCGCACAAACCAGACATTCTTACCTTCGAGTTTATTTTTACTTGGCTTTTTATATTGTCCTAAGCTGATTTCTGTTTGCCCTGTTTCAGGAGGTAACTTCATCGGTAAGAAAAACTGCGCTAAAGCACTGTTATCTTGTTGCTGATTGATAGGCGTTGTTTGCACCTGAGCTAGAGTGTTTTTCAGTTGCGAGGCTTCAGCCGCCATGGCTTGCATCGCAGGCTGCTGTAGTTGCTCGAGTAATTTATTGCCGTTAACGGCTTTAAAGTTGGGCACTAACACTTGCAGTAAGGCATCAAGACCAGTTTGATTATTAAAACTAAGGTTGGTTGGTGCTTGATTAATAATTGGCGCGGCAAGTGAAGCCACTGCTAATTGTTCTAACCCTTGGCTGAAGCTTGCCTGCTGAGTTTGACTAGGCAGTGCTGTTGGCCTGAGGATACTTAAAAGCTCTCGTTCAATCGTTGTAGGGTGCATGTTTTGACTCGAGATCATGCGATTAAATGCTTGATTAACGAGCCTGTTTAAATCTACCGAAGGCGATGTGTTTTGCTCACTCAGGGCTACAAGTTTCTCTGTTAATTGCACTGGCAGAGGCATACTTGCTAACGGTTTACTTTCAGGGAGCGGTAATAGCTTAGCAATCAGCGTGGCTTCGATTGGCCTTATCGGCAATAATGGCTGACTCAAGTTCGGCTCTTTTGTTGCTAAGAAGGGGGCGTGTAATTGAGTTTGCTGTTGAACAACTTTTTGTAACCCTACGGTTTGCCCATTGGGTGCTCGAGTCACGAAGTTATGCTGTTTAGTTTGCTCACTCATCTTTTTCAGTTCTGAATTAGCGAGGCTACTTTTAACTGGGGCAAGCTGTTCAGATGCTGCTTTGTCAGAGTTTAGTGTATTAACAGAACTGTTAATTGACTTGTTGTCTGCAGGTGCTTTTTGCATAGCATTGTCTATGCTCAATACAGGGTGTTGTGCTTTGCTATGGTTTGTAGCCAACTGAGTCGCTTGATTTTGTGCGCTAACAAGCGGCTCTAAACTGACTTTTATCCGTTGTAGTAACTGTATTAAAGGTGGAGCCTTGTTATAACTCACGGGTAAGCTAACTTGCTTTGCAGGCTGACTTTCGGTTAATGGCTCTGTGTGTTTAGTCGCAGGTAATGGCGTATTTGCTGAAACTGGCCTACTTTCTTTTTGCAGCACTTGAGACGAAGCAAGTTTTGGCGTGCTTTGTTGAGCAGCGGCAAACTTTACTATATTGATTTTATTAGCATTAAAACCTAATTGGCTAATCGTATTTTTGCTTTCAATCAGCTGATGGGTTGACTGGTTAACAGCCGCTTTAGTGGTAGCAGGAAGCTTTTCAAAATAGCGCACTGCATCACTAATACGCGTTTTTAAATCAGCAAAACTGTCTTTTAGCCAAGAGCTAATGGGTGAATGTGAGCTGCTCGATGGTGCTAACAACGTTTTCTTAGGTTCAACTGCTTGGCTTTTTAATGCTTGATTGAATGTCTCTGACAGCGAGTTCTTTAACAGTATTTGTTGCACAGGCGCTTTATTTATAAGTTCAACAGTATTTTTAACTTGCTGGGGGGTTAGTTTTAATGCATGAGGATGAAATTGCCACTGGGCTTGAATTTGCTTAGCTTGTTTTGGCGATATTGTAGGTAGCGGTAAAGTTAATTCATTACTTTGCTTGTTTGCAACGCTTAACTGTACTTGTTGCCCTGCTAATTTCAAATTCATTTCAGGGGTTAGCTTAGCCACCAACTCAGCTACTTTTTGTTGGCTAACACTTTGCTGATGGAGTGAATCCCCAAAGCGATTAATAATGTTTAAATTAAAGCTATTTTGTTGGTTGGTAGCAGGCAGCAAAATGGCTTTAAGCGGTGCTTCAGCTTTTAAAAGAGCAACCAGGCTATTATTAAGAGCAAACTCAGCTTTTAATGCCGGTAGTTGTAGTAAAGGTTTACTTGGCGCAATCTGAGCTGGGTGCGGCATATTTGTATTTGCACTCCCTTGCGTTAGCAAGTTCAGTAGTGCTTGTAATTGCTGGCTTTTGCCAAGAGTAATCGTCAGCGGTGCTGGTGTGATAGTCAGCTGTTTACCATCACTACTTAATTGAATATTGGCCGCTAAAAAGCGCTCAGTTTTGAGGTTTTCTTGCTCTGTTGATAAGCGCAGTGTTTGCCATGAGTTATTGATTAGCACGTCCATTTGCACACTGTGCTTACCAACCACAATATTACGAGCAGTTAGGCTCTGCTCAGCCAGCATTTTCAAGGCATCATTAGGTGATTGCTGTAGTGCACTGCTGGTTGCTTTTGGGTCTAGATTAAGCTGAGTGCTGAGAGTCAACTGGCTTTGTTTATTCATTATTTTAGATCAAATATAAGTTAATCGTTTTAAAGCAATATTCGTATTACCCTATCATTATGGTAGACTAACGCCTAATTTTGGGTATAGAGAATCGTCATCTTGTTACACATTAAGGCCGTCACCTGCATCAAGCAAGATCGTTGTTTGTTTGCGGATCTTAATTTCAGCTTGAAATCGGGACAAATTATGCAGTTAGCTGGTCCGAATGGGGCTGGTAAAACATCATTATTGCGTATTATCGCGGGTTTCGCTATGGCGGATGAAGGCGATGTTTTGTTCCAAGATCGCTCAATTACAAAATACTATGATGAATATGCACAAGAGTTATTATTCATCGGCCATAAAACTGGGGTAAATACACAGCTTACCGCCCTTGAGAATGTCGCATTTTGGCTAAAAATAAATGGCTACGATAGCAAACAAGACTTGTATCCGATCTTAGCAAAAATAGGCTTGGTAGGTCTTGAAGATGTACCTGTTCGTATGTTGTCAGCAGGGCAACAACGCCGTGTCGCTCTAGTAAGACTGTGGTTAAACAGTGCCAAACTATGGATCCTTGATGAGCCATTTACAGCCCTTGATAAAAGCGGTGTTGCATTTTTACAAGAACGCTTTGTTGAGCACCTAAATGCTGGCGGCGCGATTCTATTAACCACCCACCAAGATTTAACGACACATTTTAGTGACCTTCAAACAGTGACTTTGGAGTATCGCCACTGATGGTAAAACAGCATTCGTATTGGCAATTATTCTCTGCAGTTTTTTCTAAAGATCTTAAATTAGCGTTTCGTCAGCGTGCTGAAATCGTTAACCCTATCTTGTTTTTTCTTATTGTTATTACACTTTTTCCGTTAGCAATTGGCCCTGAACCCGGTCTACTTGCTCGTATGGCGCCGGGCATTATTTGGGTCGCTGCGTTACTCTCGACCATGTTAGGCCTAGATAAGCTATTTCGTGATGATTATCACGACGGAACACTAGAGCAATTAATTGCTTCATCATACCCTTTACCGTTAACTGTCCTTGCAAAAGTGGCAGCGCATTGGGTGATAACGGGGTTGCCTTTAGTGTTAATGACTCCGGTATTTGCTTTGTTATTGAATTTAGAAAGTTCAGCGCTTTTAGCAACCGTTCTGACCTTATTGTTAGGTACGCCATTGCTTAGCTTCATTGGCGCAATTGGCGCTGGACTTACTGTGGGACTACAAAAAGGCGGCATTTTAATGAGTTTGCTTGTTTTGCCTTTGTATATCCCTGTACTAATTTTTGCAACCTCGGCTATTGATACCAGCTCTATGGAGCTTGCCTATAGCGGACAGCTTGCAATCCTTGGTGCCATGCTAATCGTAGCGATTATAGCGGCGCCAATTGCCATATCGTCAGCATTGAAAGTGAGTGTAAGTTAATATGTGGAAGTGGTTACATCCCTACGCAAAAGCAGATCGTGCTTACCAATTGTGTAACACCTTACTGCCTTATTTCGCCGTCGTTACGGTGGTTTGTATGATTGTTGGATGGGTCTGGGGGCTTGCTTATGCCCCAGCCGATTACCAACAAAAAGACAGCTACCGAATTATTTTTATCCATGTGCCTTCAGCTATTTTATCTATGGGCGCTTACTCTTCTATGGCGATTGCAGCAGTGATCGCACTAGTATGGCAATTACGTAATGCAGAACTTGCAGTGATTGCAATTGCACCTGTCGGGGCATGTGTGACAGCGATAGCATTAATTACCGGTGCAGCATGGGGTAAACCTATGTGGGGCGCATGGTGGGTGTGGGATGCACGTCTTACCTCTGAGTTAATTCTGTTATTTTTATACCTTGGTGTGTTATCGCTTTATCATGCTTTTGAAGATAAAAAAGCAGCGGGGCGTGCTGCTTGTATCTTAGCCATTGTTGGGGTTATCAACTTACCGATTATTCACTTCTCGGTGGAATGGTGGAATACCTTGCATCAAGGTGCAACCATTACAAAGTTTGATACTAAAGCTATTGATCCAAGCATGTTTTGGCCATTAATGGTTAACATTGTTGCGTTTGCAGGTTTTGTTGGTGTGGTGACGTTAATCCGCCTTAAAAACGAAATTCTACAACGTGAAAAGCATCGCCCTTGGGTGCGTGATATGGTTGAGCGAGGTTAATCATGCAGTTTGATTCTTTTGCAGATTTTATTGCCATGGGTGGCTATGGCTTTTATGTATGGTTGTCTTTTGGTAGCTGTGCATTAATTTTACTCGGTATTTTATTTAGTTCGTTAAACGATACAAAACGTATTTTCTCTTCAGTAAAGCAGCAAGCACAACGTGAAGAGCGCATTAAGAAAGCGAAGCAAGAGGCAGGGCAATGAATCCAAGACGTAAAAAACGTTTATTAGCAGTTGTAGCCATTATTTTTGGTGTGGGTGCAACGATTGGTTTAGTGCTGTATGCACTGCAAGAAAACATCAATTTATTCTATACCCCAAGTGAACTTGTTGATGGTAAAGGACCAAATAAAGAAAAACCGCATATTGGTCAAAAGTTACGTATTGGTGGCATGGTTGTACCAGGCTCAGTTGTTCGTGACGAATCAAGCTTAAAGGTAAGCTTCAAACTGATTGATAAAGGCCCTATGGTGACAATTAATTATCAAGGGATCTTACCGGACTTATTCCGTGAAGGCCAAGGGATTGTGGCGCAGGGCGTGTTAGTTAAAGCCAATGAAATTGATGCCTTTGAAGTACTTGCAAAGCATGATGAAGAATACATGCCTGCAGAAGTTGCTGAAGCAGTGAAGGGTATCAAGCACGAAAAACCGACGTATAACTTAGATAACGGCAATTAATATGATCCCAGAACTCGGTTATTTTTCTTTAACACTGGCCATGGTGCTCAGTGTTCTATTGTGTATTTTTCCTATGTGGGGGGCGCATACCGGCAATTTACGTTTAATGCGTGCCGCCCCATCACTGGCAATTGGACAGTTCGTATTTGTGCTTTTGTCTTTTGCGGCACTTGTTTATGCTAGTTTAACCGACGACTTTACTGTTTCGTATGTTGCTTATCATTCAAGTAGCACCTTACCTTGGTACTACAAAATAACCTCGACATGGGGTGGTCATGAAGGGGCGATATTACTTTGGTTAGTGATGCAAGCGGGTTGGACAGCCGTAGTAGCTATGCGCTCGCAATCATTACCTTGGGTATTACGTGCTCGTGTACTTGGTGTACTAGGCTTTTTAGGTGTTGGCTTTATGTTATACACCTTGTTAATGTCGAGCCCATTTGAGCGCTTATTACCGTATTTCCCTGTTGAAGGTCGCGATTTAAATCCGTTATTGCAAGACCCAGGTATGATTATTCACCCGCCATTGCTTTATATGGGCTATGTAGGTTTATCTGTGTCATTCTCATTCGCTATTGCAGCGTTACTTACTGGTAAGCTTGATAATACTTGGGCTAAGTGGTCTCGTCCTTGGACTATGACAGCATGGGGCTTTTTAACACTTGGTATTACCATTGGTAGTTGGTGGGCATACTCAGAACTTGGCTGGGGCGGCTGGTGGTTCTGGGATCCCGTTGAAAACGCATCATTAATGCCATGGCTTGTGGCAACCGCATTGCTGCACTCATTATCAACCACCGAAAAGCGTGGTGTATTTAAGTCGTGGACCGTATTACTGGCTATTGCAGCATTCTCGTTAAGCTTACTGGGTACCTTTATTGTTCGCTCGGGTATCATTGTATCTGTGCATGCTTTTGCCTCAGATCCTAACCGCGGTATGTTTATTTTAGCATTCTTAGCCATTGTAGTTGGTGGTGGTTTATCGCTTTATGCACTGCGTGTTTCGCAGGTGAAAAGTGAAGGCCGTTATAAGTTTGCCTCACGTGAAGTTGCGCTTTGGTTAAATAATATTTTCTTAGTTGTGGCAACACTGATTGTATTGCTAGGTACATTACTGCCAATGATCCACAAAGAACTTGGCTTAGGTAGCATTTCGATTGGTGAGCCGTTCTTCAATAAGATGTTTGCTATTTTACTGGTACCGTTTGCCATTTTAATGGGTATGGGTCCGCTGTTACGCTGGAAACAAAATAAATGGTCAATGTTGCAAAACAAATTTGCACTATCGGCTGTTGTCAGTCTCGTGGCTACGGCAGCGTGGTTATATTCAAGTTACGATGTAATTGCGCCAATTACCTTTATTGCAACTGCGCTAGCGGTATGGATTGTTGTTACTACTCTGGTTGATTTAACGGCAAAAGTAACTATTCACAAAACCTTAGGCGAAGGCTTTAAACGTTTAGGACTAAGCTATTGGGCGATGGTATTAGGTCACGTTGGTTTAGCGTTCGTGATTGCAGGTGTAACGTTAACCTCTGCTTATTCAGTAGAGCGTGATGTATCAATGAAGCCGGGTGACACTGTGGCTTTAAATGAATACCAGTACCGTTTTGATGGTGTTAAGTCTATTCGCGGCGCTAACTATAGCGGCCATGCTGGGGTTGTCACTGTGCTGAAAAATGATAAACAAGTAACCGTTTTACATGCTGAAAAACGCCGTTATGACATTGGCATGCAGTTTATGACAGAAGCAGCTGTTGATGCTGGCTTTACGCGTGACTTATACCTAGCACTGGGTGAGCAATTAAGCCAAGGTGCGTGGTCGTTACGTATTTACCATAAGCCTTATGTTCGTTGGATGTGGCTCGGTGGTATCTTGATTTCACTGGCAGGCTTTTTAGTGCTTGGTGATAAACGCTATCGCCAAAAATCGACTAAGCAGGAGGCATCAGCATGAACCGTAAACTACTCGCACTAGCACCTTTACTGGTTTTCGTTTTACTGTGTGTGTTTTTATATCAAGGCTTGTTTGCTAACCCGCGTGAGCTGCAAACTGGGCGTATTGGGCAGGCTATGCCAGCTTTCAACTTGCCAGACTTGATGGATGAGTCAACGCGTTGGACAGATAGTGATTTAAAAGGTGAAGTTTACTTACTCAATGTGTGGGGCACATGGTGCCCGACCTGTTTAGCTGAGTTGGGCTATTTAACTGAGCTTAGAGAGCAGGGCGTTAAGATTGTTGGCTTATACTACGAGCAAGGCTACGACCCTGACTTTGATGGCCAGTTTGATATTAACGCACTACGCGAAGACGTTACCAGTATGCTTAATCGTGCTGGCGACCCATATCAATTCAATATCTTAGATTTAAAGCGCACATTAGCCCTTGATTTAGGGGTGTCTGGCGCGCCAGAGACCTTCTTAGTTGATAAGCAAGGCACCATTTTGCTGCACCATACCGGCGATATTAATCCGCGTGTGTGGCGAGCCAAATTCGCACCGTTAATGCAGGAGTTACAGTAATGAGACTCGTGATTTTTTTAGCAAGTTTGCTTATCACGTTTAGTGCATTTGCAGAGCAAGACAAATATCAATTTGATGACAAAGAGCAAGCTGTACGCTTCAGTGAGCTTACCAAAGAGCTGCGTTGCCCTAAATGTCAAAACCAAAACATTGCCGACTCAGACGCGGTTGTAGCCAAAGACTTACGCGACAAAGTGTTAGCGCTGGTAAAAGATGGCAAAACTAAAGATGAAGTCATCGATTATATGATTGACCGTTATGGCTACTTCGTACATTACGATCCACCCGTAACACCCGCAACCTTAGTATTATGGGTATTGCCAGTATTGATTGTGGTACTTGGCTTTGGGTTTATTGTTTTACGCCAACGTAAGGCATCGGTAAAACAAACATGGACAGAGCAAGACGAGGCACTACTTGCAAAGTTAATTGAACAAAATCAACGTCAGGAGCAAAGCTAGATGGCATTAATGTGGGCTTCTTTTGTTTTACTCACGCTGGTTGCATTGCTATTTGTTGTCGTTCCTTTTTTTAAACGCGAACGTATTCAACGCCTTGATCACAATGCAAACTCGGAGTTAATCCGAATTTATCATCAACGTTTAGATGAGCTTAAAACAGACTTAGATAACCAACGTATTGATGCACAAATGCACGACGAATCAGTTATCGAACAAAAACGTCGTTTGCTCAATGAGCTGTCTCCAGAAAAAGCGCTAAATAGTAAAGGTAACAACCGTATTTTTGCCCTTACTGGCGCTGGCTTTTTAATTGTTTTAACGGCTATCTTTTACGGTTACACGGGTAGTCAGCAGCAAATAAAAGGCTGGCATGACGCGATGGCAAACCTTAAGTCGTATGGTGAACGTGCCGTAATGCAAGATGGTGAGCCATTGACACCGAATGAGTTGCAAGCATTTGCTTTAGCATTGCGTACCAAGCTTGATCAAAGTGGTGATGATGAAGTGGCGTGGATGCTGCTAGGTCGTGTTGCGATGTCATTAAATGAATTTGATATGGCGATGCAGTCATTTGATAAAGTGCTAAAAATGAACCCGGATAACAAGCAAGTGCTGATCAGCTACTCGCAAGTTCTGCTAATGGAAGGCAGTGATGCGAATATGTCACGTGCAGCAACGATGTTATCGAGAGTGTTAAAAGCAGAGCCGACTAATATTGATGCAATCTCATTGTTAGCTCTGATTGCTTATGAGCGCAAGGATTGGCTGCAAGCTAAAACTGCGTTTGAAGTACTGCTTGCAAGTATGCAGCAAAATGATCCGCGTTATAGCATGATTGCAGAGCGTATTGCTGAAATTGATGCTCACTTAAATAATCAGCAGCAAGTTACAAATACAGAAATTGCAAAAGCTTCACACAGTGAAATTAGCATCACAGTTGATTTAGACTCAGCTCTAGCAGATTCGCAGCCACAAAACGGCACCTTGTTTGTTTTTGCAAAAGCAGCCAGTGGCCCACAGATGCCATTAGCTGTGGTAAAAATGACGGAATACAGCTTTCCGCTAACAGTGACATTGAGTGATTCGAATGCAATGGTTGAAGGTCTGAATTTATCAAGTGTCGATAAAATTATTTTAACTGCGCGTTTATCAAAAGATGCAACTGTGGTAACTTCTAGCGGCGAGTTGGAAGGCAAGTCGGGTATTTTAGAACGTGCGAACGTTAAAGAGTACGCGTTGCTAATTAATGAGTTAATACCGTAAGGATAGCCGATGTTTAGGCACAGTATATTTTTTATCTTTTTTGTAGTGCTTGCAGGATGCGCACAAATACCCGAAGAAAAAGCGGATGAGCGAGATCCGTTACAGTCGTTTAACCGTCCTATGTATGATTTTAATATGGACGTGCTTGACGCCTATATTCTTCGACCAGCAGCTGTTGGCTACGTTACAGTAACGCCAACACCGGTAAGACGTAGCATTGTTAATTTTACCGATAACATCACCGCACCAACGGATATGGTCAATGCTGGTCTGCAGGGTAAGCCTGGTAATATGGGCATTAGCTTAGCGCGCTTTTTAGTGAACTCTACAGTAGGTCTACTCGGTTTTTTTGATGTTGCTTCATCGCTGGGCTTAGAAATTGTCGATGAAGATTTTGGCCAAACTCTTGGTGTATGGGGAGTGGGTGATGGTGCTTACTTGATGATCCCTGGTATGGGACCAAGTACCGCACGAAACCTAACTGGTGATGTTGTTGATAATTTCGTTTTACCTGAAATAACACTAACAACACCTCAAACAATATTAGTGTTTGCACTTAAAGCGGTTGAAGCCCGTGCTTCATTAATGCCACAAGAGAGCCTATTAAATGAGTCGCTAGACCCTTATATCTTCATGAAGGATATCTACTTCCAGCGTCAACTATATGAGCTACATGATGGTAATCCGCCACTAGAAAAAGAACCAGATGACTTTGACGAAGACTTCTTAGAGAATCTTTAAAAGTGTTAAATAAAAATGCCAGCAATTGCTGGCATTTTTATATCGTTAAGGGATGGGTATTCATCAGTCCCCAAACACACTCATTTGGTCATTAGACCAACTTAATGCATCATGGTAAGCGTCCGGTACTTCTTCAGGTTTAAGTCCAAGTTGTTGTTGGATTTCTTTCGCTTTTTCCCAATTTGCTTGCTCATAAAATTTTACCAGCTTTAAATACGTTGCTAATAAGCCTTCATCTTTGAGTAGCGCATCTTTAATTTCAATAGTCAGCGGTAACTTGTTCATTACACTTGGCATATCTTCGTCGAGGATTGCATCCATTAACGACATCATACCCGTTAAAAATGCCATACCAGTATCTCGCATTTTGCCGTGGCTGATTGCCAATAATTCAGCAAACCGAGCACGGGTCAATGAAAGACGAATTAGTTCGGCTGGCTTATCTGCTGCGACTTGCGCTGCAAATAAAAGTGATAAGAAACGTTTAATTTCTTCACTTCCTAATACAATAAGCGCTTGTTTAATTGTGCTGATTTCAGCGCGACGTTTAAAGGCCGCTGAGTTTGAGTAGCGTAGCAACTTATAAGATAAGTTAACGTCACGTTCAAACACCTCAGTGATTTTTCTGAGGTTTAGATCAATACTCGATGTTTCATATAGAAGCTCGGCAAGAGCCATCTCTGATGGCGGCAAAGTTTTGCTTTGTACCACCTCAGGTTTTGAAAAGAAAAATCCTTGGAAGTAGCTAAAGCCCATTTCTAGGGCAAGCTGATACTTTTCGTATGTTTCAACTTTCTCAGCAAGCAACTTTATGTGTGGATACGGCTTAATAGCCTCGATGATCGCTTTTATTGAGTCTACATCACAAGTTAGAAAGTCAATCTTAATAATATCGATGTAAGGATAAAAGTGTCGCCATACAGGTTGGTGAATGTAATCATCAAGTGCAAGTATATAGCCTTTTTCTTTTAGATCTTTAACTAATGCCAGTAGGCGTTTACCTGGTTGGATTGTTTCTAATATCTCTACTACCACCTGCTCTTTACCAAGTAAAAGTGGATAACCCTTTTGCAAGGTTTCTAGAGTAAAGTTGATATAAGCAGGTTTGTTATCCGTTAAATCCTCTAAACCAAAATTAAATTGGCTGCCTTCAATAAGTCGTGACGTTGCTTCATCGCCATCAATATCAGGAAAAACGTTGTCTACGCCATCTCGAAATAAAAGCTCGTAGCCAATTAGTTTTTTATCCCTGTCTAAAATAGGTTGGCGTGCAGCGTAAAAATACATAGTCCAAACATGTCCACATCTGTTAATTCATTTACTTCTCGCAATATATTGCATTGTGCCTGAAATAGCATTAGCTAAATGTTCATTTGCGAGGAAAAGTTATTATTTTATTAAGAATTAAAGACTAGGATAATTTGCAGATAAATTCTATAACTTGCGATTAAATATAAGAAAAATGTTAGATAAAAGTTGAAAAATTGAGCTTTGTCATTTATCTGCTTGATTGGAGTTAAGGGGGGTAAGCATGATATAGTCGTGGATGATATAGGTTTTTACCCCAATAATGTCTTTAAATTAAATAACTTGCGAGTCATTATTCGGATTAAAAGCCAACATTAAACAACTTTTGGAGGCTAATTTGGAAACAGGAATGATAATTTCGTTAGCATTGTACTTCATCGTCATGTTGGGGATTGGGCTATATGCTTATAAGCAATCTACCGACGATGTATCAGGCTATATGCTAGGTGGTCGTAATTTATCACCAAGTGTTGCTGCGCTTTCAGCTGGCGCATCTGACATGAGTGGTTGGCTGCTAATGGGCCTACCAGGTGCAATGTACTTGTTTGGTTTAAGTAAGGTTTGGATTGCCATTGGTCTAGTACTCGGTGCTTGGGCTAACTACTTCTTAGTCGCGCCTCGCTTGCGTGTTTACACAGAAAAGGCGAATGACTCAATCACCATTCCTGATTACTTCGCAAACCGCTTTGATGATAATAAGAATATTCTGCGTGTTATCTCTGCGATTGTAATCATTGTTTTCTTTACTTTATATACCTCATCAGGTGTTGTTGCAGGTGGTAAGTTGTTCGAAAACTCATTTAATATGAGCTACGAAATGGGTCTATACATCACAACAGGTGTCGTCGTGTTATATACCTTGTTTGGTGGCTTCTTAGCCGTGAGCCTGACTGACTTTGTGCAAGGTTGTATCATGTTTATCTCGCTGCTGGCTGTGCCAATTGCGACGTTTACCATGCTTGATCAGCCAGTTATGGATACACTTGCCAATGCACGCTATGACTTATTATTAAGCTCACCAAAAGAATCAGAAATTCATGCACTTAATATGATGGATTGGTTTGCAGGTGGTTCGACTATAGCGATTATTTCAGCAATGGCATGGGGCCTTGGTTATTTTGGTCAGCCACATATTATTGTGCGTTTTATGTCTGTACGTTCAGTGAAAGATATGCCAACCATGCGTCGTGTGGGTATGTCGTGGATGACGCTATCAGCAATTGGTGCTGTGCTAACTGGTCTATTTGGTGCTGCTTATATGCTTGAAAACCAAATGCCTATTGATGATAAAGAAACTATTTTCTTAGTGTTGTCTGAGCTTATCTTCCATCCTTTAATTGCCGGCTTCTTATTGGCAGCTATTTTAGCGGCGATTATGAGTACTATCTCATCACAGTTATTAGTGTGTTCAAGCTCTCTAACTGAAGATTTCTACAAAATTTACTTAAACCGTAGTGCATCTCAAAAAGAACTGGTTTTAGTTGGTCGTATTAGTGTTATCTTAGTTGCCTTATTTGCTATTTACCTAGCTTATGACCGTAATAGCTCTATTTTAGACTTAGTAAGTAATGCATGGGCTGGTTTCGGTGCAGCATTTGGTCCACTGGTGTTACTGAGCCTTTACTGGAAACGCATGAACTTACAAGGGGCTATTAGTGGCATGGTTGTTGGTGCAGCAACAGTGCTGTTTTGGATATACGCGCCAATTACTATTGATGGCCAAGCATTAAGTGCAATCATTTATGAGATTGTCCCTGGCTTTATTTTATCAACAATAGCCATTGTTGTTGTTAGCCTTATGACGGCTGAGCCGAAAAAAGAAATTACAGACTTATTTGATGATGTTGAATCGTCACTGTAGTTTTTAATTAAACACAAAAAAGGGCAACGGATGTTGCCCTTTTTTTATGATCTAAATTTGCGTTTAGCTTGCCGCTTTTTCTTTTATATCAGCAACGTTATCGTCTGACTTTGCTTTTTTAGGTTTAGCTGGAGCGTCTTTTGCACCTTTAAGTACCGCCATAAATTGGTCTTTTTCTTTTGCCATTTCAAGCGCCAGTGACTCAATTTGTTGCTCGCTTAATGGTACATCAACTTTTTCAAGCATAAGTTCTAATGACTCAGCAATGTCGAGCATTTTGTCATACGCATCAGCTTCTTTCTTAGTAGTAAACGTCATGCGCTCGACTCCGTTTCTTTCTACAACATATTTAACAACAACAGCCATGATTTCTCCTGCATTTAAGCCTGGCATTGCAGCGTAAAATCGCTGCTAAGATTACTGTTTTTATATACAGTAATGCTTCGAGCCTTACTTTGCAAGTAACTTGAGAAAATTTTTATTTAGTAAATTTGACAATACTTTGTGTATTAGCTTTATTTAAAATGTTACCCAAAGTTAAACACAAGCGATGGAGTGAGTGTTGGGTAATCGCTAACTATCAGTCCAAACAAGGGCGTCATGGAGGAAATTATGAAATTACTATCAAGTATTTTACTTGCCGCTACTCTTGCATTACTACCTGCTACACAGGTATCAGCCGAAACACCAACCAAAGCAACACAAGTTAAAATGCAAAAGCTGAGTATTAATAAAGCCAGCATTGAGCAGCTAACTCAATTACCGGGTATTGGTGAATCAAAAGCGAAAGCGATTGTCGAGCATCGCACCAAGCAAGGCTCGTTTAAGTCGCTAGAACAATTAAAAGAAGTAAAAGGAATTGGTGATAAGCTATTCGCTAAACTTGAGGGGAAAATTACACTATAAATAGCAGGTTATCACCTATACAGGGCGTTATTCGCCCTGTTTAAATTCATTGATAGCCTTGTCTAAATGCGCTAACGCGAACATGTTTTCGATAGGTGTTGTGATAAGAGGGTAACTTAAACCTGCTAACAACAACCAAGGAATAAGCATCCACCCTTCAAAGTAAGCTAAACCTAAAAATAATGGCGCTAAAAAGGCAAGCTTACATACCGATAAAATGATCTTTTTGCTCGGGCTTAAATGAGCTAAAGCAAGAGCAATAATCTGCTGGCGTTGCCTTACTTTAAAGTTTTTTAAAGTAGGGATTTGGCTAGTAAAAAAATAAATCATTATAGCGACTTTTTGCTCACTAATCGGCTAACTAAAACAGCCACAAATACCACTGAAAATGCTGCAAAAATCACTTCCATCCATGCCGGCATGCTCATTGAAGCAAACTGCCAATCGATATTGCCACAATCACCAGTGGCAGCAAAGAAGCTAGGGATCCATTCATGCAAAGGCATAAAACTTGGGAAGTTAGGTTCAAATGCACAGCTAAATGCAAACGGGTCGGTATTGTTTTGCATTGCAATGTGTTCTTTAGCAATAAAGTAACCCCAAATTGCTGAGATACCCCAAGTGGCAAATGCGACTAAGCGAACAACCATACTTTTTGGGTTAATCGCACCAATCACACCCGCTGCAAGTAAGCCTAAAACAGCGGTGCGCTGATAAATACACATGATGCATGGCTCAAGTCCCATGTTGTATTGAAAAAACAATGCTGTGACTTCAAATGCGAGTGAAATAAACGCTAGTAATAACCAAGGTGTTCTTTTAGTTGCTAATTCTGCTAACCAATTCATGAAAGATCCAATTTCAAATTGTTTTCAAGATTATGCTTAGACAGGGCTATGGGTGCAAGTATCTAAGATGAAATTATACGAAAAAGGAGTCGACAGACTCCTTTTCATTAGTCATATCTAGGCAGGCTATTACACACTAACAGCCTGCAAAGACTCACTTTGGTAACAGCCTAATACACGTGTGTACTGAGTGTGTTCTTTCAGCTCTTCAAGCGCTTGCTTAACATGTAAGTCATCAAGGTTTGCTTCGAGGTCAACATAAAACACTTCTTCCCACGGATTTCCTGGTACGGGGCGAGATTCTAGTTTTACTAGGTTAATTTGGTGATGTTTAAAAATCATTAAAGCATCAGCCAATGAACCTGCTTGTTGTTTAGTCGCCATGATTAAACTGGTTTTGGTCGGAATTTGTTTCGATACTTGTAGCGGCTTACGGGCGACAACAATAAAGCGGCTGTGGTTTTCGCTTTGGTTTGCAAGGCCTGACTTAATTACTTCTAAACCAACATTTTTGCCAGCTTGAGCTGAGCCGATAGCGGCGCTATTTGCTGTTTCAACCGCAGATTGCAATGCGTGGAAGGTTGAATCACAGGTTTCATGTTGAATGTCACCTAGGCCTTGAATGAAACGGCTACATTGAGCAAAAGGTTGTGGATGAGCAAAAATTTTATTGATATGAGATAGCTCAGTACCTGGCATTGCTAATAAACAGTGCTCAACGCTATGGGTTACTTCACCTACAATTGATACTTGTGCGTGTTGTAATAAGTCGAATACTTCATTGATGCTTCCTGAGCTGGTGTTTTCAATTGGCAGTAAGCCAAAATCAGCCTGTCCACTTTCAACTTTACCAGTGATCTGTTCAAAGCTAGAGCAACCCATTTCAATCACTTTGCCAGGGCGGCGGCTAAAATATTTATGGCAGGCTAGTTGGCTATATGAGCCTTGCCCACCCAAATACGCAACACGATGGCTTTCGCTCATAGCTTCTGGGTTGAGGTTCTTTTGCAGCATGGCTTGCTGGTTTAAAACTGAGTCTTCAAGAATAGTTTGAAACACATTATTTATGTAGTAAGCGTCAAGACCTAATGACTTACCATAACTGATTAGTTTTTCCAGTAGTGCTTGTTCGCGAGCTTCATCACGAATTGGTTTGTTATTGGCTATTTTATATTCGACTACGCTGTGGCTTATACGGCGTCTTTTAGCCAGTAACACAAGTAAGTCGGAGTCGATTTCATTTATATCGTGTCGTAACGCATTTAATGTATCAATGCTCATGTTGGTTTCCTCATTCCAAAACAGTGCACAAACAAAAAAGCCTCCCAAGAGGGAGGCTTTAGCTATTCGGTGAAATTATCTCGCAAACAGTTAAGCCTCCTCTATCTAAAGAAGCTAAAAAAAGAAAAATAAGTGCGAGAGATATTTTGTTTCATTGGTCTAATGTAAAAATACTTCTATGTAAAGTCAACTGCATAAACATGCTATTTTGGACAAAGCGAAAGATTCCTCAGAAATTTCATTAATCTTCATAAAAAATTTATAAATCTAAAAATGAATCTGGTATATTTGTTTTTGCATAATAAATAATAACAATTATTAATAAGGTAGTCCTGTGGTGTATCGACGACCGCCATCCCGGTTTGGGGTGAATTCATTAAGTATGAAATTGTCGCTGTTAATCTCTGCTATTTGTTTAATTGCAGGTATTTGCGCTGCAGCTTTAATGCTTAAATCAGAAGAAAAACAGCTTGTTTTTGAAGAGCACGAACTTTTAAAGCATTCGAGTGAACGCTTGAGTCGTCAATTCAATCGCTTAATTAACACCAAAATAAATATTGCAGAGCAAGCTAACAATGTCGTTAGTAGTCAGCTACTGCATAATGAGTCACATCTACAAAATAACCGCAGCGCAGATATAAAGTTTGCAGTTGATGGCAGTATTCGCAGCACTTCTGAGGATGGTTTATCAGCTTCATTTATTCCACAAGACCAGTACTCTAATTTTTATAAGCAGCTGATTAACGATTCTGAGTCGCTATGGAAAATTGTCTCACCAACGCTTATCCAAGACTTTTTTAATTTTTATTTAATCACTAAAGATAACTTTATACGTATTGCTCCACCTAATTGGGCGCTCAATGTACCGGGCGATTTTGACTTTACCAAAGGCGAGACATTTAATTACGCACAAGCTGCAACAAACCCGAGCCGAGAAGCTGTATGGTCAAAGGTGTATTACGATACTATTTGGCATAAGTGGGTAGTAAGCGTGCTTGTGCCAATCTATCTTGATAACGAATTTTTTGGTGTCACTGGTAGTGATATTGCGCTTGAAACCTTATTGGCACAGCTGCCTATTGGCGATCGTGAGCAACATTTATTAGTGTTTGATGCGAAAGGTCAGCTCTTAGCTCATCCTGATTTAGATAAAACAACGCTTGAGCAATATGGCCGTGAAGGTAAAAAGTTACTGACTGAAGATTTTGTTAATCCTGATCTACAAAAATTAGTGTCTGAAACCATTCGCTTAAAATTACCAGAGTCTGCAAATTCATTTGTACAAGATGGTGAAACCCATATTATCAATATCCGCAAAGTCGAGAACCTTAATTGGTATATTGGTATTTATAAAAAGCGCTCGTCGGCACTTTCTGCGCTTGAAGAGCTAAAAGTAAAGTTCTTTGGCTTGTTTATCCTGTACGCTATTTTAGTTGCTTTGTTATTGCATCAAGCACTTTATCAATTAGTACTGCGTCGTATTCACTCTTTGGTAAATGCGGTTGTTAGTTTTGGCAAAGGGCAATTTCAAACTGAATTTCCTAAAGTGAACAAAGACGAAATAGGCACGCTTAATGGCTCTTTTAGAGACATGGCAATAGAAATTCGTAAATTAATCGATGGTCTAAATCAGCGCATTAGCGAAAAAGAAATAGCTGAAAAAGCAGCGAACCGATTATCCAAAGCGGTTGCCTTCTCAGGCACAGGCGTTGTGATCACTAATCAAGACTTTGAAATCAAATACGTGAACCCGAAAATGGTTGAGATGACGGGTTTCGAGGAACGCCACTTTATTGGCTCACCATTGATGAATATTATCTCTCAAGAAATGGCGATTTTAGTTGACGATATTGATATCGACCTACGTAGCCGTAACTATTGGCGAGGAGATACTTTATTACAGGGTAATGAGCGTCAATCTGTATGGGTTTCATTGAGTATTTCTCCAATCCGCGAAGAAGGGGGGGAAATCACCAGTTACGTGGCTTCAGCTCAAGATATTTCGTTTGTGAAAGAAAGTCAGCGAAAAATGGAACAGCTTGCCTATTTTGATACATTAACAGGGCTTGCAAACCGTACTTTCTTTAGAATGCAGCTACGCAAGTCTATGGCACTTGCTGAACGTGGTCATTATGCATTTGCTTTATTTTACTTTGACTTAGATGAATTTAAACGTATCAACGATACGCTAGGTCACGATGCGGGCGATCAGTTATTGGTTGAAGTTGCTAATCGTTTGAAAAAGCGTTTACGCACCGAAGATACCATTGCACGTTTAGGTGGTGATGAGTTCGCAGTCCTGTTAAGTGGTATTGAGCATCAAACTCACGCCATGGAAGTGGCGAATACCATTCAACGTACTCTTAATGAGCCTATCAAACTAGGTAACAATGAAGTGATAATTAGTGCCAGTATTGGTATCACGATGGCACCATTTGATAGCCAAGAGGAAGATCAGCTACTGAAGCATGCTGACCTTGCTATGTATGAAGCAAAAGCGAAAGGGCGTAATACTTACCACTTTTATAGCCAAGAGCTTAATGCTGCTGCCAATGAACGCTTGTTTATTGAAAATGAGTTACGTACAGGTATTCGTGAGGGGCAGTTCCAGGTTTACTATCAGCCACAAGTAGATTGTCGCAAGAATCAAGTTGTTGGCTATGAAGCACTCATACGGTGGTTCCATCCAAATGAAGGCATGATACCGCCAACTAAATTCATTCCTATTGCTGAAGCTACAGGTTTGATTGTTGAGCTTGGAGCGTGGATATTGCAAGAAGCGTGTGAGTTTGCTGCACGTTTAGCAAGCCAAGACTTAAAAAATAATATTTCAATCAACTTATCAGCACGTCAATTTAAAGATGCTAATTTGGTGTCGACGCTTGATAAAATCATCAAGCAAACAGGAGTTGAACCAAAACGCATTCACTTAGAATTGACTGAAAGTATGTTAATGGGACATGTTGAGGCGGCGATCTTACAACTGCATCAACTAAAAGCACTTGGCGTTTCAATTTCAATTGATGATTTTGGTACCGGATACTCGTCACTGAGTTATTTGAAACGCTTTCCAGTCGATATTTTAAAAGTTGACCGCTCTTTTGTGAAAGATATCCCTGAAGACAGTAATGATATGGAGATCACTGCTGCGATTATCGCAATGGCACAAAAACTTAAGCTTAACGTTGTTGCTGAAGGGGTCGAAACTAAAGAGCAAATTGAGTTTTTACAAAATAATAACTGCTTTGTTGTGCAAGGGTATTACTTCAGTCCGCCTGTGAGTGAGGCTGAATTACCTAAGTTATATGAGCATTTACAGTCACTAGATTTAATCAAGAATGATTAATAAAGTAGGGGGGAAGTTAACCCCCTGCTATTTTTACTTTGAATTTCAGCGCTTCGAGAATCGCTTTTAGCTTATCTCTGTCATCACCTTGAACTTCGATGATACCCTCTTTTACTGCACCGCCTTGACCCATCTTACTTTTAATGGTTTTGGCTAATTTTTTTAAGTCATGTTGTTGGCTATCAATACCAACCACTAACATCACACCTTTACCTTTTCGACCTTTTGTTTGGCGTTCGATTCGTAAAAAACCATCTTTAAACATTTTACTTTGTGCAGGTTTACTTTCTTTGGGTTGTTCAATGCGCCCTGTAGAAGTTGAGTAAACTAGATTATTTTCGCTCATAGTGGATCTCGTTGTAGAAGCTTAGATAAATGATAACAAATTTAATCCTAAGTGTTTTATTTTTTGGCTTATTTGTTCTAAGCAGTTATATTTAGATAAGTCTTCGGAAAGATTTGTTAAATAGGAGTTTATTATGAGTTTGACGCGCAGTACATCTGCTGATGGCGCTATTTTAACCGTACAGATAAAAGGAAAGTTTGATTTTAATTTGGTGCAATCTTTTCGTCAGGCATACGCCGACTTAAACAGCAATATCAATAAAGTCGTTATTGACCTTAGAGAAACTGATTATATGGACAGTTCAGCATTAGGTATGTTGCTGAATATGAAAAAAAACCTAACGGGCAAAGTTGATACAATACAAATAAGTAACTGTCAGCCTCAATTAAAGAAAATCTTACAAATATCTCGTTTTGATAAAAAATTTGATATCGATTGATGCTTAATATATTGGTAGTCGATGATTTAGAGCTAAATCGTCGTTTATTAACTGTGATGTTAGAGCAACAAGGCTACCGAGTTTTCACTGCCGAAAATGGACTTGTTGCTTTAAGTCTTCTTGACGAACAAAAGATAGACATCGTACTGCTTGATGTCATTATGCCAGTAATGGACGGCTTTGAAACAGCTGCAATTATAAAAGAGCGCTACAGCCAAGTTTACTTACCTATTATTTTTATAACCTCTTTAGAAGACGAAGCAAGTTTTGAACGCTGCTTAGCGGTCGGTGGGGATGACTTTTTACACAAGCCATTCCAAGAGGTAATCTTAAATGCGAAAATTAAAGCACACAGCCGCATTCGCAACCTAAGTCAAAAAGCAAGAGAGCAGAATTTACAACTTGAGTACCATCAAAATCAAGTTGAACGTGAGCATGAAATTGTCGAGCACATTTTTAATAACGCGCTTGAAAACCAACAGTCATTCCCTACCCATTTAGATTTTCATTTATCGCCTGCCGCTATGTTTAATGGCGACATGTTTTTGGTTGGGCAAAGTCCAATTGGCAGCTTGTATTGTATGCTAGGAGACTTTACTGGTCATGGCTTAGCTGCTGCTGTTGGTGCATTACCGGCATCTAGAGTCTTTTATACGATGGTAAGTAAGGGCATGTCGGTAAGTGACATTGCAGCTGAGATTAACTCAGTATTGGCGAAGTTATTACCTGGGCATATGTTTTGTGCGGCAACTATTCTAGAGCTTAGCAATACAGGTAAAAGTGTTTCTGCATGGTTAGGTGGTCTGCCAGACACCTATATCATCGATCAGCAGGGAAATATAATTCGTACATTAGAATCTCAACATATGGCGTTGGGAATTTTAGAGGATGATGAATTTGAACGCGCTTTGATCCATACAGAGGTTGAAACTACATCACGAATCGTTATGGCGACTGACGGAATTATTGAAACGATTAATCCAAGAGAAGTTTATTTTGGAGAAAAACGGTTTAAAGATGTGCTTGCTTCTAGAGATAACATTTCCTGTCATCAAGTGCTCGAAAGAGTTAAGCGTTTTGCACAAGGTAACGAGCAGCAAGACGATTTAAGTTTAGTGTTGTTAAATTGTTTGCCGGTGCCTGAACCTGAACAAATGGTAGAACCTTATTCTGAATTGCCATTTAACTTCTCTTTAAGCTTAAATTCAAAGCAGATTAAAAGCACTGATCCTGTTTTAGAGGTTGTTAATGTGATCAGTCGGGTACCAGGTTTAAACGCTCACCGAGCCAATATTTTTCTTATCTTATCTGAGGCTTATAATAATGCGCTTGATCACGGTGTTTTAGGACTCGACTCTGATGTGAAAAATCATGACGATGGTTTTTTAATTTATTATCAACAACGAGAAAAAGCATTAGCTAATTTAACCGATGCATTAATTATCATTGATATCCGCTATAGCCCTGAAGAGTATGCTTTGTATTTTACAATTTGTGACTCGGGACATGGATTTAACAAACAAGATTCTGAGCAACAAAACTTAGTGCGAGAGCATGGCAGAGGTTTATGTTTGCTGAGCGAAATTGCGACTGGCGTCACATTTAATAGTGCTGGCAATCAGGTCGAAATTTATTATCAATTAACAGCAAGCAGTACTAGCTCACAGTAAAATCGCATGTTATCATCTCGGCATTATAGATGTTTGGATGGCTAAATGATTTCTAACTACTTATCGACTGCTCAACTTGATTTACCAGAAAGCTTGGTTGTTGAGCAATTATCAAACCTTAAACATTACCTTGCGCAGTCAGCTTTACCTGCAGTGCGCTGGGAATACCAAATTCCTGAGCTAGGCGAGGGTGGTGCGTGTAGTTTATTTGGTTACTTACAAGATGAACCATTCAAATTAAACGACTATGTTGCAGAAGATGCTACCAATACTGAAAAGCTGGCTAAGCTTCAACAAATTATCGATTTTGTTGTTGCCCAGACTCACGTTGATTGGTTTGGTATTTATCAAGCAACCAATACTGAAGAAGGTTCTCAGTTATTAAAGCTGGTTTATCATGGTGCACCGAGCCGTCCATTATTCCCGCTAACTGAAGCATTTGCTAAAGGCAGTAACAATGTTCAAGTGGCACTTTCTAAGCAAGGTCGTGTGATCAATAACGTTGCTGATTATCTTGCCCAAGGTGGAGAGTATTATACTTGCGACCCTAAAGTGAAAGCAGAGACCTGTCTACCGCTGTTATCAGACAAAAATGAATGCTTAGGTATTATAGATGCGGAAGCATTTAATAATGATTTCTTTGATCAGCAAACCCTTGCATTACTTGTGGCTTGTTGTATTAAAATTCCTCAACTCTTGGTCTAATTTAACTAGTAATCAGGCTGGGTTTTTATGTTAAGCTAGTGGCAACGCTAACCCCTATAAAAAGAGATAGTCAATGTTCTCAGAATTAAAACCATTACCAACAGATCCTATTCTTGGCCTAATGGCGGCCTTTAAACAAGATACAAACCCAAAGAAAATCGATTTGGGTGTAGGTGTTTATAAGGATGAGCAAGGCAATACGCCGGTATTAAAAGCGGTTAAAAAAGCGGAAGCGTTTCGTTTAGAAAACGAAACCAGTAAATCGTACATTGGCTTGGCAGGTAACCTAGATTACTGCCAAAAAATGGAAAACTTATTACTGGGTGAGCATCCAGCACTTTTAGCTAATCGTGTTCGCACGGCACAAGCACCAGGTGGTACAGGTGCATTACGTGTTGCAGCAGAATTTATCAAACGTTGCAACAAAGATGCGACAGTATGGGTAACTACGCCAACGTGGGCAAACCACATCAGCTTATTTGAAGCGGCGGGCTTAACAGTAAAAGAATACCCTTACTACGATTACGAAAATAAAGACCTTTTATTTGATGACATGATTAATACCCTTAAGCAAGTGCCTAAAGGTGATGTGGTGTTATTCCACGCATGTTGTCACAACCCAAGCGGTATGGATTTAAATGCTGAGCAATGGAGCACAGTTGCTGATCTTGCTGTTGAAGTTGGTTTCACGCCACTGGTTGATATTGCTTACCAAGGTTTTGGTTCAAGCCTTGAAGAAGACGCAGCGGGTCTTCGTAAATTAGCAGCAGCGGTAGATGAGCTAATCATCTGTTCTTCTTGTTCGAAAAACTTCGGTCTATACCGCGAGCGTATCGGTGCATGTTCAATCATCGCTAAAGATGCAGCGACTGCTGATATCTCTAACTCTGTATTATTAAGTGTTGTACGTAGCATCTATTCAATGCCGCCTGCGCATGGTGCTGATATTGTTAGCACGATTTTAGGTAGCACTGAGCTGACGCAAATGTGGCATGACGAGCTTGATGAAATGCGTAATCGCATTAATGGCTTGCGTACATTAATCAAAGAAAGCTTAGCTGCGAAAGGCATTGAGCAAGACTTCTCATTTATTGACCGTCAAAATGGTATGTTCTCATTTCTAGGTATTAATAAAGAGCAAATCGAGCGCTTACAAAAAGAGTACTCAATCTACATTGTTGGTTCTAGCCGTGTAAACGTTGCTGGTATCAGTGATGCAAACATTGATTACTTTGCAAATGCAGTAGCAGACGTTTGTAAGTAACTTGCTTTATAGCGATAAAAAAACCGCAGTGACTGCGGTTTTTTTATGCCTGTAATATGTGTTACTACGAGCAGGTATTAGTGCAGCCAGCGAATGGCGTCATTGATCATGTTATTGTAGCTATCAAGTGGCGCACCAATACTCGCGATTAAGATGGTATCAGCCCGATCGCCTCGGTTGATGTGGCCTGCGAAACGCTCATCATTGAAATCATCAGAGCCGGTGCCAAATGGTTGCTCGTCAGAAGGCACAATGAATACCGTCATTGGGCCAAAATCTGACTCAAATACCAAGTGTAGGCCTTTTTTACCCTGAAAATCACAAAACATTAAATAGGTTACTTTACCTGGTAGCTCATCTAAGTGACCGCCAATGGTGGCAAACTTTTCGTTTACCGAAGCAAGATCTATTGCTTCATGTTTATCTAGCGAGCCAATTTCATGGTAAAGGTGCGCAAAGGCATGCTCACCCACACTGTATAACGTATGTTGTTTGTTACTGACAAAGAACACACTAATAGCAACTAAAAACGACGCTGCAGCGGCTAAATACAGTCGATTAAAGGCAAAGCGTGACTTAGCCTCAACAATGGTGTCTAGCGGTTGCTCAGCGCTTTCTGCTTCAGAACTATATGTATTATCAATAATTCGCTGTGCTAAATTTTCAGGCACGGGGATGTTAAGTGCTTTGCTTAGTTCATCGTCAAAGGCACGTACATCATCAATAAACGCCTGTTTATCTGTGTCCTGCTCGGCAAACGCTTCAAGTTCCTTATCAATAGTGCTTGGCTCGGCGAGGATGCGGCGGCGAAACTCGAGTTCATCCATTAATTTGATGCTCCTCTAAGTTGGTCATCATCACTGCTTAAAGCCTCTTTAAGCTGGTTTCTGGCACGAAAAAGTCGTGTCATGACAGTATTTTTATTTAAATCGAGGATCTCGGCGATTTCATCGCCAGAGCAACCCATTACCACTTGCAGCAGCAATGGTTCTCGATATTCTTGTGATAACTTTCCTATTTGTCGTTGAATCACTGTTTGTTCCATTTCAGCATCAAGGGTTGAACTTTGTTCATCTACAAGGGTGTCGTTTTCAACATCGGCGTAATCAAATTGTTTACGTTCAAAACGGCGTGCATTCTCGCGGCGCAAAATAGTCAACAGCCAAGGTTTAACTGCTTGTTGGTCTTGCAGTGAATCCAAGGCACGCCAAGCCCTCAGGAAGGTTTCCTGCACTAAGTCTTCAGCAATGTTCTGATCACGACACAACCAATACGCAAAGCGAAAAAGCTCACTGTGGTAGACATGAACCAGCGCTTCATATCGCTTTTGTTTTTCTGTCATAGTAACTAAGACCTGCCTATCAGAAAAAAACTTTCTGAGATTATTATTTTTTTCTTAAAAAAACGGCTAACTCAAGATTAGCCGTTTACTTTCAACTATTTAGGTTAATAGTTAATCATAAAGATTCTTTAATTCAGTGTCATTACTTGTTGATTTAGTTTGCTTTGCGGCTTGGCTTAGCAAGCTGACGATTAAACTTAAATCAACCTGTTCATCGGCTGAACTATAAAGTTTAGTGCGTAATTTAGCAATTTCATCATTAAGTTGTGTGTTTTTCAGTGATGCTAGTAAACATTCGATGGCCGCAGCATTTTTACCAGTCTGTTGTTTTGCGTAGTGGTTTAATGCGTTATAAAACCCAGAGTTATTGTTTTGTTTTGCAAACTGCTTAAGCTCATTTAACGATGCTGATGAACCACTGGTAGGTAATGGCTCAGCTGTCGGTTGCTGAGGACGCTTTTTAAAGTAAAGCACTAAGGTGATTAGCCAAAGTCCATAGCCGACCACTGCCACGATAATAAGCCACATAGGGGTCGTTACTTTTGTGACCGTTTGCATATTAGTTGGCGTATCACCCAGCTCATTAGAGCTTGCGGTTTGCGGCTCTGCGATAGCAGGAGCTGTTGGTGTGAGTGGGTTTGTACTTGGCACAACTGTTAATGTACGAGCAGGTATGGTTGCGTAGCTAATACGATTGATTTTAGTATTAAACCAAGGCAGCTTTATTTCAGGCAATGTGTAAGTGCCCGGTGTTTGCGGTAATAAAGCATAAGAAGCTGTTTGCTGAGAAATAACACGGCCATCACGTACCAGATGGTTACTCTCTTTTTCATCAGGGTAGCTTCTAAAGCCTTGCACCTGTGGCATATCGATATCAGGAAGTTGCTCTTTAGTAACCCCCAATGCAGTTAAAGTAATGGTGCGAGTGATAGGGGTGCCAACTTCAACGGTGTCGTCTTTTGGTTGCCATTGCTCATCAAGGTTAACCAGTTCGCTTGGTAGCCATGCACCTGTGTAGTTATCTGGGATTGGCTTGATTTCAACATCAACATCTTCGCCCATCGCTGAGACAGCCATTTGGCGATAGTTTTGACGAATACGGCCATTGAACACAGGTGCCGTAATAGTATTTACGCCACTTTTTTGTGGCTGCACTAAGTACTCACGGGTGATCACTAAATAGCGTTTGCCATCAATTAACTCATAGTCTTCAGATTGTTTGTTAATTGGGGTTAGCTCAGCGTTTTCCATTTCTGGCGTAGTTAAGTTGCCATCCAGCAATTCTTTGTTGTTGTCTAAATACAATTTAACCGTATAAACACCGGCTTCTTGCACGTATAAGCTAGTTGGCTTGATGCTTGTTTTAATGAAGGCTTCTTTATTTTGCTCTGAGGTTTGACTGCGCTTAGCTACCGTTAGCTCAATGGGTTTTGAACTGACACCGGCAACAGTAAAGGCAGGGATGGTATAAGTGCCTTCTTTGCGGGTCATCAGCTTTACAGACCAGTTAGTTTGCTTACTGATTTCACCATTAATAATATTAGTACGTGAGCTGACACTGGTTGGCCCTACAACAAAGTCTTTTAATAACACCGAAGTGTCTGGTTGTTCGCTGTTAATAGAGTCGTCTGCTGAGATGGTTAAAACAAAAAACTCACCAGCAAGGACAGGGTTTTTATCAACACTTGCCTGTAGCTGGGTGGCAGCCCAAAGCGGCGCTGCCGCGATTAGCAATAAACAACATAATAATCGCATTACCATGATTTTTCGGCTCCTCGTGGACGACGTTGGTAGTTTCGTTTTTGTGCTTCTAATTGCATTTTATTTCTTAATAAGATCGCTGGATCATCGGGAACTTTACGCAGCAGTTGGTTAAGTTGCTGAGCTTTTTCTTTCTCTTCATTGGTCAGTTCAGCAGCTTGTGCTTGCATAGCCTGTTGCTCTGCTTGCTGTTTCGCTTGTTCATCGCTTTGCGATGGCTGTGGCTGGGCCTCTTGTTGCTCAGGAGCTTGCTCTGGCTGTTGTTCTCCAGATTGTGACGACGTGTCTTTTTCAGATTCCATTTCAGGTTTGTTTTGCTGGTCACTATTAGACTCGCTTTGCTCACCTTTTTGATCTGATTGCTCACCTTGCTCTGACGGTTGTTGGCCATCTTGCTGCTCACTCTGCTCAGAGTTTTCACCTTGCTGTGAATTTTCACCCTGTTGCTTTTGTTGGTTATCTTGCTGACCATCAGAGTTTTGTTGATCTTGTTGCTGCTGTTGTTGCTCTTGCTGCTGCAATAACTGTTCAACGAGGGCTTGGTTTTCTTTTGCCTCAGTGAAGTCATTTTTAAGCTGTTGGGCTTGCTTATATGCTTCTATGGCTTGCTCTAGCTCACCGGCCTTAGCAAGGGCATTTCCGTAGTTATACAAACCCGTAGCAGATTTATCTTCACTAAACGCATCCATAGCAGCTTGGTAATTACCTTGCTGATAAAGAGCGGCGCCTTTAAGTTGTGTGTTTTGTGCTTGGGCGGCTTGTTCAAATTGATTTTGCTGATAGGCATTAAGAGCACGTTGGTCTTGGTTTTTAAATACGTCTGGTAATTCAGCGGCGTAAACCTGTTGCTGAGGTAGGAGCATAACAAACAAAAAGCCAAGCACTAGGCTGCTACGGCGAATTAAAAAGAGCGCTAACGGCAATAAAATAATCAGGCCGTAAATACCGGCATCAACTCGCCATAATGCTTGGCTTTGTTTCTCATCTTTGAGTACTTCTGCATTGGCAGTGGGGGCAAATGTTTGAATATCCTGATTACTGGTTTGATACAGTGCGAATTTGCCACCGCTGTTGCGCGCAAGCGAACTTAAGCGGCTAACATTAAGCGTCGGAATAACAATCTGTCCTTGCATATCTTTTAAAAAGCCACCTTCTGGTAGCTTAATCGGCGCACCTTGCTCTGTGCCGACGCCATAGACATTTAAACGATAACTAGACTGAGCGGTAAAGCGGCTAATATCTTCTTGATCTAGGCTATCAACCCCATCGGTGACTAAAATAATATCACCATCTAAATAGCCAGCTTGTTTAAGTAAATCGTCTGCTTTTTCTAGGCCTTCAATAACATTCGAACCTTTGCTAGGCATGATATCAGGGCTTAGGCTTGGGATAAGGTTAGCCAACGTGCTAGCGTCATTAGTTAGCGGTGAAATAGTAAATGCAGAGCCTGCATAAGCCACTAATGCCGTATCACCTTCTTTGAAAAGCTCAATCATATCAAGTGCTTTAAATCTAGCCTGCACTAATCGGCTTGGTGCGATGTCGGTACTGAACATGGAGTACGACATATCCATCACAATGACCCGCGCATTCTTTGCTTGAAACACCGGAACTTGTTTCTTTTCAAAGCTTGGACCTGCTGCAAAAACGATGGCTAAAAGAGTAAATACAGCAACTAGCCAAAGCGGTTGGCTTTGTTTTTTATGATTGTCGCTCATTACAAACTGCGCCAAATGGGGCGCAATTAAATCAGCAGGGGCGCTTTTTTTGTTGCGTACCAACAGCACACTAAAAATAATCAGCGCGGGAATTAATAACCAAAGTAGGGCAGGGCGAATAAATTCAAAATCCATACTAGCTCTCCTGCTTAAATTGGTGAATAAAACTGACGAGCATTGCTATGCTTATTAAGCCCAGCGCCACAAGCAGTGGAATATAAAACAATGAAATTTGTGGGCGGAACGTTTGCTCATCGTTACTGATAGGCTCAAGTTTATCGAGCTCTTGGTAAATTTGCTGTAAACCAGCCACATCTTTTGCTCTAAAGTATAAGCCGCCAGTTTGCTCAGCAATGCGTTTTAGTAAAGTTTCATCCAAGTTACCACCACTCATACCACCCATATTAAACAGGCTAAAGCCACGTTTACTATCTGAGCCAACACCTATGGTATACACTTTAATGCCTTCTTCGCGGGCTAACAGTAGCGCATCTTCAGGATCAAGGTTACCGGCAG
Source organism: Pseudoalteromonas sp. S2721 (assembly GCF_005887425.1). Taxonomy (NCBI): domain Bacteria; kingdom Pseudomonadati; phylum Pseudomonadota; class Gammaproteobacteria; order Alteromonadales; family Pseudoalteromonadaceae; genus Pseudoalteromonas; species Pseudoalteromonas sp. S2721. Next base: position 16,179 of record NZ_PNCZ01000030.1, on the reverse strand, counting down.
TGTTTTGACCATCGGTTAATAGCACTACGATACGGTTACTTTCATCTTTATTAGCAAAACGTTTTACGGATAAACCTAACGCATCACCGATGGCTGTTGCTCTACCTACTAGGCCAATTTGCGCTTCGCTGAGCATTTGGCTCACCGTTTTAACATCACGGGTAAGGGGGGTTTGTAAAAATGCGGTATCCCCAAATAAGATAAGACCAAGGCGGTCACCTTGACGCTGCTCGATAAAATCACTGAGTACAGCTTTTACCATAGTGAGCCTATCTACATATTGATTATTTCGATACTCCATATCTTGCTCTGTCATAGAGCCAGATAAGTCCACCGCCAGCATAATATCGCGGCCTTCATTAGGCAGTGTAATAGGTTCATCAAGCCAAGTTGGGTTTGCAATAGCGACAACTAAAGAGATCCAAACAGCCCATTCAAGCAATGAAACTTTGCGGCTGTTTTGCTGTACTGCTTGATTATTTAAGCCAAGCTTAGCAAAGCCAGGAATACGTAAACGTAACTGCCCTTGTTGCTTTAACGGCATAAAGCGGCTTAATATCCAAGGCAGAGGTAAAAGCACAAAACACCATGGCCAACTAAACTCAAACATTAATTGGCTCCTTGAGTTTAAAGTTGCTAATAGCATTGCGTAATTTAGCTGCAAGTTCAGCATTATTACTTTGTTGTTGATAAAGCGGCATCAATTCGTCGTAACTAAATTTATCGCCACTCAGTTTCGATAAACTTTCAGACCACTTTGCCAAAGGCTGAGAAGCAAGCTGATTGCTGTAATAATGACGAGTTAAGCGTTTTAAAATAATGTGTAGCTCTTGCGCGTCATCATCACTAAGGGTTTTACTTAACTTAATGGCTTGTTTTTTGGCTTTTTTAAATTGCTGGTTTTTATATAAAAGCACTAAGCCGATAATTAATAACGAACCAACTAAGGCGATGATCAGCCACCAAATTGGAGCAAGTGGCCACCATGCAACCTCGGTCGGTGCAATGACATCATGTAAGCCATCTAGCGGATTTTTTTGCATTGTTACTTTCTCACTAATTGCAGCTCAAGAGGCGTGGCTGCACTGAATGAAATTAAACTAAGCCCAGATTTTTGTAAGCGTTTTAATCTGTTAGAAAACGACTCTTCGGCTGACTTAGCAAAGCGCTCGCGAAATTGCTTATCCATTAGAGGTAAAGCAAGCTCTTGGCCATTCGCCGACACGGTCACCGTTTGTTTAAAAGCAGGTAGCTGGTGCTCGAACGGATCGCTTATATGACAGCCAATCAATTCACAGTGCCTGCTCAGCATTTCAAGTTGTTTGAAGCTGGCTTCATCAAGGGCACTAAAATCAGAGACGATATAAACCAAGCTCCCTGGTTTTGCTAAATGATTAAGGCGTTTAAGGTTTTCGCTAAATAAGCTGGTGGCTGTTTGGTCGATATTAGTCAGAGCCTGGCTGTGAATATCACATAAGTTGTGACACAGCTTTAACACTGCTTTTTCTCGAGAGGTCGGTTTTAATTCGTGATGACCTTGCTGATTAAACACCAAGCCACCAATGCGATCACCTCGTTGACACGCCGACCAAGCAACCAATGCGCTAATGTGCGCTGCTTGCACTGACTTTAATAATAACTTTGAGCCAAACAGCATCGAGTTAGAAAAGTCGGTAAAGACGAAAACAGGGCGTTCTTTTTCTTCTTGAAACAACTTAGTGTGGGTTTCGCCAGTCCGTGCAGTAACACGCCAGTCGATAGAGCGTATGTCATCACCGGCTTGGTAATGACGCACCTCGGCAAACTCCATACCGCGGCCTTTATGGGGCGCAAGGTATTGCCCAGCTAAGCTGTTTTTGATTTTTACTTTGGGCGCAAGTTCTAGCAAACGAGCTTTGGCTTTGTAATACATCAACTCTTTAAGTGATAAATTGACGCCTTGACTATGACTCGCTGCTAACCACGCCGCTGTATCAAATTGGCTCGACATAGCTTATGGCACTGCCACCAATTCTAAAATACGGCTGATCACATCGTCTTTACTGATGCCATCGGCCTGTGCTTCGTAACTTAAGATAATACGGTGACGCAATACATTATGCAGCACTGCTTGAATATCATCTGGGGCAACAAAGTCACGGCCTTCTAGCCAAGCATGCGCGCGGGCACACTTATCAAGGGCAATCGTTGCACGTGGGCTTGCGCCATATTCAATCCAGCGGCCAAGTTGTTCATCAAGCTCTGCTGCTTCACGAGTGGCAACAATTAACTGTACTAGGTATTTCTCAAGCGGCTCAGCTAAATACAAACCTAATATCGCTTTACGGGCAGCAAATAGCTCACTTTGACTAATTTGCTGTGTCGTTGCTTGCTTGTCAGAAATAGCCTCGCCACGGGTTAGGCGTAGGATATCTAATTCGTGTTCAGCACCCGGGTAATCAATGCTCAAATGCAATAAGAAGCGGTCAAGCTGAGCTTCTGGTAGTGGGTAAGTGCCTTCTTGTTCTAGCGGGTTTTGGGTTGCCATAACCATAAATAGATCAGACAGTGGATAGGTGTTTTTACCTACTGTTACTTGGCGTTCAGCCATGGCTTCTAGTAGGGCTGATTGCACTTTAGCAGGAGCACGGTTTATTTCATCTGCCAAGATTAGGTTATGAAATAAAGGGCCTTTTTCAAATACGAACTCACTGGTTTGCTGGCGATAAATATCGGTACCAGTTACATCTGCAGGTAATAAGTCTGGGGTAAATTGTACACGTTGGAAACTGCCTTCAACGCCTTTCGCTAATGCATTGACTGCACGCGTTTTCGCAAGACCCGGAGGGCCTTCAACTAATAAGTGGCCATCTGCCAAAATTGCGATTAACAGTGCTTGAGTTAATTGTGGTTGGCCGATAATTTGCGTGTCTAGGTATGATTTTAATTGTGAAAATGCGTTAACTGCCATAATAAAAAGACTGTCCTAAAAGCGTGAGTCAAAAATTGTTTTTGTTATGCGCCAATGCGTTATATTCAGTACCGATAAATTATTTGCGCGGTACCGTGGTGGGGCGCTATTAACAAGTTATAAGGATTCAAAAGTTATAACACAAGTGTTAGACACAAAATCCTCAAATAGTTCGTTATTTTTTAAGGATTTTTAGCCTACCATATAAATACGGTGTTTTTTTGTAAATAGGCTGAAAAAAGCCTATGGTTGAAAACTTACTATTGGCATTCGTACACGGGTTGTTTTAGAATCAGGAAAAACAAACAGGTCAGACCTGTCAGCGGGAGAGCATAAATGTCTGAGCAAAATATACTTAAAACAGCAAAAGGCGATCGTATCGCTATCGTTAGCGGCCTGCGAACGCCATTCGCAAAGCAAGCCACAGCATTCCATCACGTACCAGCCCTTGATATGGGTAAGTTAGTTGTCAACGAAATGCTTGAGCGACTTAACTTTGATAAATCTGAAATTGACCAACTTGTATTTGGACAAGTAGTACAAATGCCAGAAGCGCCGAATATTGCCCGTGAAATCGTATTAGGTACGGGTATGCCTGTTTCTGTTGATGCTTATTCTGTTTCGCGTGCGTGTGCGACAAGTTTCCAAGCCATTGCTAACGTAGCCGAGTCAATTATGGCAGGCTCAGTGCAAGTAGGTATCGCCGGTGGTGCTGACTCATCGTCTGTATTACCTATTGGTGTTAGTAAAAAATTAGCCGGTAGCCTTGTTGATTTAAACAAAGCACGTACGCTTGGCCAGCGATTAAAGATTTTCTCTAAACTACGTTTAAAAGATTTACTTCCTGTACCGCCAGCGGTCGCTGAGTACTCTACTGGTTTATCTATGGGTCAAACAGCAGAGCAAATGGCGAAAACGCACAGCATCAGCCGTGAAGATCAAGATGCCTTAGCGCATCGTTCGCACACCCTTGCAAGCCAAGCGTGGGCAGATGGTAAACTGAAAGACGAAGTAATGACTGCCCATGTAGCACCTTATAAGAGCTTTATTGAGCAAGACAATAACATTCGTCATAACTCAACCGTTGAAGGCTACGCGAAGTTAAAACCAGTGTTTGACCGCCAACATGGCTCAGTGACAGCAGCTAACGCAACGCCATTAACAGATGGTGCTGCTGCGGTATTAATGATGAGCGAGAGTAAAGCTAAAGCATTGGGTTACGACATTCTAGGTTATGTACGTAGCTTTGCTTTCTCAGCAATTGGTGTACATGAAGATATGCTAATGGGTCCGGCGCACTCAACGCCAATTGCCCTAGATAGAGCAGGTATCACATTAGCTGATTTAGATTTAATCGAAATGCACGAAGCATTTGCAGCGCAAACACTGGCTAATATGAAGATGTTTGCGTCAGATAAATTTGCACAAGAAAAGCTAGGTCGCAGCAAAGCGATCGGCGAAATTAACATGGACAAGTTCAATGTATTAGGTGGCTCACTTGCATATGGTCACCCATTTGCGGCAACAGGTGCGCGCCTGATCACGCAAAGCTTACATGAACTTAATCGTCGCGGTGGCGGCTTAGCGCTTACGACTGCGTGTGCAGCGGGTGGCTTAGGCGCAGCCTTTGTATTGGAGAGTGCGTAATGACAGATTCAGTATTTAGTTTATCAGTGGCAGATGACGGCGTAGCCGTTGTAACCATTGATGTGCCGGGTGAGAAAATGAACACCCTGCGCAGCAGTTTTGCAGAAGATTTAAAAACCTTACTCAAAGACGCACAAGCGCAAGCAGTAAAAGGCATGGTATTTATCAGTGGTAAAAGCGATAACTTTATCGCCGGTGCTGATATTAAAATGCTTGATAGCGCCAATAGCCGTGAAGATGCATTAGCGTTAAGCGAAATGTGTCAGCAAGCATTTTTTGATATGAAAAAGCTGCCTTTCCCAACAGTAAGTGCTATTCATGGTGCTGCATTGGGTGGCGGTTTAGAGTTTGCTTTAGCGTGTGATTATCGCGTGTGTTCAGACAGCGATATCACTAAGCTTGGTTTGCCAGAAGTACAGTTAGGCTTATTACCTGGTGGTGGCGGTACTCAACGTTTACCTAAATTAGTTGGCTTGCAAAAAGCACTTGAGTGGATGCTTACAGGTAAGCAAGTGCGTGCTAAGCAAGCGAAGAAAACAGGCTTAGTAAATGACTGTGTACCACACAGTGTATTACTTGACGTTGCTAAAGAGTTTGCTCTTAAAGGTAAGGCGAAGGTTACTAAACCTAAGTTAGATCGTTTAAGCCAATTACTTGAGTCGAACCCATTTGGCCGCAATATTATTTTCAAAAAAGCACAAGAAAACGTGCTGAAGAAAACAGGTGGTCATTACCCAGCACCTTTAGCCATAATTAAAGCGGTTCGTGCAAGTGTTGAACTTGATCAGTTAAAAGCATACAAAACTGAAGCTGAAGGTTTTGCCACGCTGGTAATGAGTGATGAGTCAAAAGCATTACGCGGTATTTTCTTTGCAACCACTGAAATGAAAAAAGAGTGGCGTAATGATGATGCACCAGCGATCGCTAAAGCGGCAGTATTAGGTGGCGGCCTCATGGGCGCGGGTATTGCCCATGTTAGTGCTGTAAAAGCGGGTGTTCCAGTGCGCATTAAAGATGTGGCTGAAAAGGGCATCAGCAATGCCATGAACTACAGCTACAAGATTTTGGATAAAAAGCAAAAACGTCGTATTTTATCTAAGGCTGATCTACAACAAACCATGAACCGCATTACCGGTACCACCGATTACAGCGGTTTTAAACACATTGATATAGTTATCGAAGCGGTGTTTGAAGATCTTGCTTTAAAGCAAGGTATGGTGGCTGATGTAGAACGTGAATGCCAAGACAACACGATTTTTGCAAGTAATACCTCATCATTACCAATTGCACAAATTGCTGCTGATGCAGCACGCCCAGAAAATGTAATTGGTCTGCATTACTTCTCACCTGTTGAGAAAATGCCACTTGTTGAGATCATTCCACACGCTGGTACCTCTGAAGAAACCATCGCTCGTGTCGTTAACTTTGCCCGTAAACAAGGTAAAACACCAATTGTGGTTAAAGATATGGCTGGTTTCTATGTAAACCGTATCTTAGCGCCTTATGTCAATGAAGCGGCTAATTTACTGCTTGCAGGTGAGCCAATTGAAAAGATTGATCAAGCATTGGTTGAGTTTGGTTTCCCTGTTGGGCCTTTAGCGTTACTTGATGAAGTCGGGATTGATATCGGTTCTAAAATTGCGCCAATCCTTGAAAAAGAATTGGGCGAGCGCTTTAAAGCACCTGACGCCTTTAATCGCTTAATCGACTCTAAGCGTTTAGGTCGTAAGACTGGCCGTGGTTTTTATCTTTACGACAAGAAAGATAAAAAAGTGGATGAGTCAGTTTATGAGCTACTTGGTGTTACGCCATCACCTCGTTTAAACAAGAGCGAAATTGCTAAACGTTGTGTTGCGCAAATGCTTAACGAAGCGGTGCGCTGTTTAGATGATGGCATTATTGCAAGCCCGCGTGACGGTGATATTGGTGCTATTTTTGGTATCGGTTTCCCACCATTCTTAGGCGGCCCATTTAGCTATATGGATAAACTGGGTGCAGCACAAGTGAGCTCAGAAATGGCGACTTTTGCTAACTACAACCCAATTTTCACACCTTGCGATACGTTAAAAGCAATGGCTGAAAAGGGTGGTCGTTTTTACCAAGCAGAAAGCGAAGAGCCGGCTGTAGCTGAAGCTAAGCCTGTCGATCCGGTTGAAGTAACCAAAGAAGTGGTTGAAGACGAGCAAGCGTCAGAAGAAGCTGATAAAGAAACGACTAAAAGCTAATTCTTTAAATTAGTTAATTTTAAAAGCCCTGCTCATTGAGCGGGGCTTTTTTATTGGTTCGAACTAGGTTAGAAGTTGAGCGGATTAAATCTTGACTATAGGTTATTATCTATATAGATTTAAATCTATGGTCAAGGAGGACTCATATGTGGTTAGTTGAAACAACCGACAGGTTCGATAATTGGTTTGACGCCTTAGATGACACAGACCGAACTAATGTACTTGCGTGTGTATATGGTTCTTCAGGAGCGAGGTCCTATGCTAGCAAGACCTTATGCAGATACAGTGTATGGTTCTTGTTTTAGTAATATGAAGGAGTTAAGGATTCAAAGTAAAGGGATTCCGATACGTGCTTTTTTTGCTTTTGATCCAAACCGAAAAGCGATTGTTCTCTGTGCGGGTAATAAAAACTCAAATGAAAAAAGGTTTTATGAGCAAATGATCCCGATAGCTGATAGTGAATATTCGGCTCACCTAGATAAGTTAGAAAAGAGGTAAATATAATGGCTAGAACACTGGAAAAGTTATTGGCGAATGAAAAACCAGAAGTGGTAGCCAAAGCTAAGAAAGCGGCGTCAGATATGCTTCTTAATATTCATTTAGCAGAGCTTCGTGAACATATGAAACTAACACAAGGTGAGATGGCGAAAGAGCTTGGCGTCAAGCAGCCAACGATATCTGACATGGAGAAACCAGGTCGTGACGTTAGATTATCATCATTAAAGCGCTATGTTGAAGCTGCTGGGGGTACCTTAAGACTTGATGTTGAGCTCCCGGACGGGAGTCATTTTGGCTTTGAAGTATAACTAAGTTAAGTCTAAAAAATGTGGGCTTTTCTTCTATATTGGCCATAAGTGGTATTTAACTCACGAAATCAGTTTGTTATAACTAGGTTTATTTACAAAGCGATTAATCACCATGACTCTCACCACTGCGCGATTAACATTAAGGCTGTTAAATGCCGATGACTGGCCGCTGTTTTATACTTTGCATAATGATGCTCAAGTGATAGAGAAGTGCTTCGATAAGCCCTCAGAGGCGCAACTACGAGCAAAGTTTAATGAGCGTTTAAAGCCTTGGCAGCCAAATTCGAATTCACCACTTTGTTTAGTTATTGTTGAAACCAGTACGGGTAAAGAGGTGGGTGTGACGGGGTTTACTTCATCAACAGTGCCAGATAGTCAAGAAGTTGGTTATTTGCTACTGCCTAACTTTCATGGTCGTGGCTATGCCACAGAGTCTTTGCAAGCGGTGCTTGATTACGCCAAATCAGAGCATGCTGTGCGTGAATTTAAAGCGGTTGTCACCGAGGGTAATATCGGTTCAGAAAAAGTACTTGAGAAATGTGGTTTTCAGTTAGTCGATAAGCAACTAGATGCGTATGCTATTGGCGGTGTTTTGTATACCGATCATCATTTTCATTTAAGTTGCACTGATCACAGAGCGTGATCAGTGCGCAATTTTACAGATGAAGCTCAATTGCTTTTCTGTCTTTTTCTGGCATATTCGCAACCACTAAATCAAACGAATTATCAATCATTCGTTCAATCTCTCCCTGTGGTACGGTGCCATCTAAAATAACCGTATTCCATAAACGTTTGTTCATGTGATAACCCGGGATCACCGACGGGAAAATATCACGCAGTGCTTGGGCTTCATCTGGATCGCATTTCAGATTTAGCCACCATACAAGGTTTCCCTCATCGTCAGTTTGACCTTCTTTGCCCTCGGCAAGGGTAGCAAACATTTTATGATTCACCTTGTAAACGTCGACATCTTGGCCAAATGGTTGGGTGATCATCACCAATGGCTTTTTCATTAAATACTCGTGTACTGTGTGTTGATTCATGATCCAATCCTTGAAGTCATTTTTCGTAGTTATAAACATAGCAGCTTTTTCGTAGTTTGGAGACAACTATCGTTATAATTTGCTGAAAAATAATATAAATAAAGGCTCTGAGATTAAACTGTAAATTTTTATTGAACAAAAGCTATTACGTGGTAAATTTCTGTCATCAAAAAACGATAGGAATACACCCATGCCTAAGGCAAGTGAAGTTAAAAAAGGCGCCGCTATCGAGCATAACGGCCGTGTTTTAGTAGTTAAAGATATTCAACGTTCTGTACCACAAGGTCGTGCTGGTGGCAGTTTATACCGCATGCGTTTATACGATGTGGTAACAGGCGGTAAAGTTGATGAAACATTTAAAGACAGCGATATGTTAAAGCTTGCTGATCTCATTCGTCGCGAAGCAATGTTCTCTTACATTGATGGTGAAGAGTATGTTTTCATGGATAATGAAGACTACACGCCATATAACCTTAATAAAGAAGCGATCAGCGAAGAGATTTTATTCGTTAATGAAGAAACTCAAGGCCTTCACGTGATTGTGATTGATGGCTCACCAGTTGGCTTAGATTTACCATCAAGTGTTGAGCTTGTTGTTGAAGAAACAGACCCTTCAATCAAAGGCGCTTCAGCAAGTGCACGTTCAAAGCCTGCACGTTTAACAACGGGTTTAACGATTCAAGTTCCTGAGCATATTTCAACAGGTGACCGTATTCGTATCAACACCGTTGAACAAAAATTTATGGGACGCGCAGAAAAATAACTCTGTGGTCCATTAGAGAACCGGCTTTTTGCCGGTTTTTTGCTTTATTAGTAACTCGCTCATTACAAAATTCATTGAAAAAGGAACGAAAAACGCGCATTATTATCGGCTTACGAAAACAATAATAATTATCAGTAGTAGATTAATGTTGAACCACGGATTGGAAAACAGAGAATACATCAAACTCCCTGAAGGCGTTGATATCGCCATTACTCCCGCTGGCGTTGTTGCCAGAAGCTATGCCTACATTATCGATTTTATTATCCGTAGTTTGGTTCTACTTGCTGTTGGTACTGTATTGGCCTTCTTTGGTGATGCAGGGCAGGGGCTTATCTTAATTGCTTACTTTTTAATTTCATGGGGATATAACATCCTGTTTGAAATGGAAAATGGCCAAACGCCGGGTAAAAAACGCCTTAAAATCCGTGTTGTGCAAGACAATGGCTTACCAGCGAGCTTTTCGCAAATTGTAGTGCGTAACTTACTACGTCCAGCCGATATGCTACCTATAGGCTATTTCTTAGGCCTTGTGGTTATGTTGTTTAACAACCGTTTTAAACGCATTGGTGATTGGGCTGCAGGCACTATGGTTATTTACGACGATGAGTTAGCTATGCGCCCAGAATTATCACAAGGAGAAGTGCATATTCCTACCATTAGCTTAACCACCGAAGAGCAATTAGCGGTGCTTGCTTTTGCAGAGCGTCATGATGAATTATCGGATGCAAGGCGTCGTGAGTTGGCAGCTATTTTAGCTACTCCCTTTTCTGCTGCAGAGCATGAGATTGAGGCGCAGCTTGTTAGTTACGCACGCCACTTTGCAGGTCAAGTTCAACACGATAACGATTACCCGCAGCAGGAGGGTAAGCAATGAAGCAAACTCAATTTGTAAAATCAAATAGTGTCAGTTGGGATGAGTTTGAAGCGCTTTGCGAGCAAAATAGTGCAAAGTCTTTACCTGTTAATTTCCCTAACTTGTATCGCAAAGTCTGTAATGATTTAGCCATTGCGCAAAGTCGTCAATACAGCCCAGTGTTGATTGAGCAAATAAACAGGCTGGTGCAATTAGGACAAAAGCGCCTTTATTTATCTCGAAGCAATCAATTTTCTGAAATATGGCATGTGGCCCGCACGGCATTTCCACGTGCACTGTATGAAAATCGTTTAATGCTTGGCATTAACTTATTGGCATTTTGGGGATTGGCCTTAGTTGCTTTTATTTGGGTGACAATTGACCCTGATGCCGCTTATACATTTTTAGGGCAAGGTACAGTGCTTAATATCGAACAAATGTATAACCCAAGTGGTAGCGTTCAATCGGTAGAGCGCGGCGCATCACAAGATCTGATGATGTTCGGGGTCTATATCTACAATAATATTGGCATTGCATTTCAGATGTTTGCAGGTGGTGTTCTGTTCTGTGTTGGTGCTGCTTTTTTCTTGTTGTTCAATAGTTTTTATTTTGGTGCCGTTGCGGCTCACATTGTCAATGTTGGATTTGAAGGGCCGTTTTTTTCGTTTGTAATAACCCATGGCTCGTTTGAGTTAACCGCTATCATCATTGCCTCAGCGGCCGGGTGTCAAATAGGTTACGGCTTGTTAAATCCAGGGCAGTATACCCGTGCATACGCGATGAAACAGGCTGCACAAAAAGCACTTCCACTGATTGTTGGCGCATTTTTGATGTTAGTCATTGCCGCTTTTATCGAAGCATTTTGGTCACCCCGTGATATTGCTAACGAAGTTAAATATTTAGTTGGCAGCGGTTGTTGGGCTTATGTCATTTTTCGCTTGTACAGGGGAATGCGCTATGGAGCTTAATCGTCTTAGCTTCAATCCTCGCAAGCGCAGTGCTTACGAAACCTTTGATTTAACAGTGTTGCTAGTTAAGCAGCATGCTGTCGCATTGGTCTCTTTGTATTTGATGATGGCCGTGCCCGTATTTTTAATTGTTGGCTTTCTAGTAAACTGGGGCATAGGCGGCTTTGTTGTTTGGTGGCTTAAACCTGTATTTGAGCGACCATTACTTGATTACATGTCAAAAGCGGTTTTCAATCAGCCAGTCAGCATAATGAGTAGCTTAAAGTTACTCAAGCAGTTAAAAATCGCTGATATGCTTGCGCATTTAACCGTTTTTAGGCTCAGCCCAAACAGAGCATTTTTAGCCCCCGTAGAGCAACTTGAGCGACTATCAGGTGAGCGCAAAACCAAACGTAAGCAGGTGTTGTTTGCTTCAAATAAGCCTAAGCAGACATTGTGGATGCTGTTTTGTGTACATTTTGAGTTTATCTTATTGATGGGAATATCGGCACTGACAATTGCACTTGTGCCCCATTCATTCTCTGCACAAGAAGCCATGTACCAAATTTTTGAAGCGCCAATCTGGGTTGAGATAGCATTTAACTTTATTTATATCTTCAGTATTTCATTAGTGGCGCCGCTTTTTGTTACTGGCGGTTTCCTTGCTTATTTACACCGTCGTGTTGAACTAGAGGGCTGGGATATCGAGCTGGCATTTAAAAATATTCGCACCCGTCTTGCAGGCGTAGTCAGTGCTGTAGCACTTCTTCTGCTGACAACATTTACGCTGCAACCATCAACAAGCTATGCAGAGCAAATCGATAAGCAAGCGGTAAAAGAGCAAGTTACTGCTCTTTATAATGAGCCTAATGTTATCGAAACCGAGACTACGTGGGTGCCAAATATCGAAGCAAAAGCGAGTTCATCAGATAGTGACTGGTCTTGGCTTATCGATGTATTTACTGCCATTGGTGAAGTGTTTGGCGTGTTAGTTTGGGTATTGGTCGGCTTATTAGTTATTTGGCTAGTGTATTACCTGATGCAAAAACGTGGCTTTTTTGCCAACTTAAGCTTGCCTGAGCGCAGTAAAGTGAATGAACAGCCAGTGATCCCAACCTTATTTGCAGAAATTAAAAGTAAGGATTTACCTACTGATTTAATTGCTGCTGCAAAGCAGTGTTTTGAGCAAGGGCAGCACCGCTTGGCGCTGGCGTATTTGCTTCATCATGCGCTGAGTTGGGCGCAGCAACGACATGAAGTGCGCTTACACCGCTCGATGACTGAGCGCGAATGTAAACGTGCAATTGATGCTAGGGTGCCAAATCAAGGGCAAGCAATTTTTGCTCGCTTATTTTCTGCGTGGGTCACGGTCGCTTGGGGCCATAAAACCCCTGATATCGACTTTATCGAGCTGATTGAGCAAATTACAGCTATGACAGCAGAGACTAAGGAGCAAGCCCATGAAGCTTAAGGTTGTGCTTATTGCGGCGCTCGTATTGTTTAGCTTATTTGTTATTGCGGGTATTGCCTCTTTAGATTGGCAGAAAAAAGAAATAGAGATTGGCTTTCATAGTGATGTCGCAAAAGATAACTTTACGATGGCTCAACGGCTACTTAAAGCCAATGGTATCGATTGGAATAAAAACAAGCGCTTGGCAGAGCAAGCTCAAAGTGATGAGTTAAACATAGACCCACAAAGTATCTTAATTTTAGATGAGGCAGTGCTTGCTGATTCTTACCTGTTAGATGTACAGCTGGCTGATTGGGTCGCTGAAGGCGGACGCTTGATTTATGTATTAAACAGGCAACGTGATGAGCTGGCAATTGATAGCACCGTATTTTTTAGTCAGCTTAGTATTAATGTAGAAAGCCAAGAAGATGTGTTTGAATATGATTTTGCAATGCTCAAAGAGGGGCATAAAAATAGTACGCTCTCAATTGATGAAAACACTGAGCTTGACCTTGAGCTAAGCCGTGCCTTTTTTATTGAAAACTGCCCCGGTGTGAATACCAATAATGATAACGGCGACACCTTGATGTGTGACTTTGCGTTTGGTCAAGGTCGGGTCATTGTGATGCCATCGCTGTTACCTTTTACTAATTACCGACTTCGCCACCTTGATCATGGCAGCTTATTACTTTGGTTAAGTAAAGGGGCTAAAAAAGTAACCTATGTCCCTTACCTGACTTACCCAAATTGGTTTGCCAAATTATGGCACTGGAGCTGGCAATGTGTGGTGACGTTGCTGTTATTAATTGTGCTTGCAGTATGGCATATCAGTAGTCGCATCGGCCGCTCTTATGCTCCTGACTTCGATGTAAAAACCAGCTTTAATCAGCATATTCGAGCAGTAGCAAACTTTTATTCTGAGCATGGTCACGAAGCCGTGTTATTTACTGCTCTAGAAAAAGATTTTTACGCCAAAGTAGAGTCGCGAGTGCCTAACTTTAAGATGCTTAGTGCTGAAAAGCAGGCGCAGATCATCGCTAATTTAACTCATTTTGAAAAACAACAGGTGGCAGAGTTGCTTGCTAGCAAGTTGCCTGAGTCAAAAGAACAACGAACAGAATATATAAAACGATTTAAACAATTAAGGAATGCCTTATGAGCACGGAATTAGACACTAATCGCATGAGCTTAGTTGAGGCAGCTGATGCAGTAAAACAAGTAAAGCATAACATTTCGCGTGTGTTAGTCGGTCAAGATGCCATTGTTGAAGATGTGCTTACGGTACTCTTTGCAGGCGGTCATGTGTTACTTGAAGGGGTTCCAGGGCTTGGTAAAACGCTACTGGTTAGAGCCTTAGCAAAAAGCTTAAATGTAGACTTTTCGCGAGTGCAGTTTACACCGGATTTAATGCCTTCAGATGTTGTTGGTCATAGTTTGTATGATATGAAATCAGGTGAATTTAATATCAAAAAAGGCCCAGCATTTACTAATATTTTACTGGCTGATGAAATCAACCGTGCACCAGCAAAAACGCAATCAGCCCTTCTTGAGGTGATGCAAGAGCAACAAATCACCATTGATGGGGAGTCATTATCTATTGATTCACCGTTTATGGTATTAGCGACTCAAAACCCATTAGATCAAGAGGGGACGTATCCGCTGCCAGAGGCTGAATTAGACCGCTTTATGATGAAAGTTGAGCTTGGTTTTCCTTCTCATGAATCGGAAGTTGAGCTTTTAAAACTGAATACACAAATTGTGTCTAATGAAACCAAAGTAGAGCAGCTGCCAGCAGTATTAGATGCTAAGCGTATTGCGGAAATTAAACAGCTTTGTGCTGATATCTTAGTCGACGAACAAATACTTAATTATGCCGTTGATATCGTGCGTAGTTCACGAACTTGGCAGGGCGTGTTGCACGGTGCAGGGTTACGTGCCTCAATTAATATTATTAAAGCCGCAAAAGTAATGGCATTAATGAATGGTCGTGACTTTGTAACCCCAGATGACGTGAAGTCAGTGTCAGTGAATATTTTAAGGCACCGATTAATTTTATCGGCTGATCTGGAGCTGGAAGGGGTGTCATTTGATGAAGTGATCAATGCCATTTTAGCCAGTGTTGAAGCGCCGCGCTCATGAATCGCATCAAGCATAGACCTGCAAAACGCTTAGTACAATTAACAGCTTTGTTGCTGTTATTGTTGTTTGTCTGTGCCATTGCATCGGTTGACAGCTTAGTGTTAACGGCCTTGCTCCTAGTGCCTTTATTGGTCGCATTTTTCGATTATATGGCGGCAAAGTCAGAGCCTTTACTTGAAGTAAGCGCACAAACGAACCTCAACATGGCTTTGTATCGACGCCAACCCTTGCAGATAGTGATTAAAAACAAAGCGAAGCATGCGACCATGCTAGATGTCAGTGTTCATTTGAGCAATGCAATTGAGCTGCAAAAGCCACAGCAAACGGTGTTTATAGATGCAATGCAACAAGCAAAGCAGAGCTTTACATTACGCGCTCACAAGCGAGGCGATGCGCAGATCAGTGCCATTGAACTTAGGGTTGGGTCGCCATTTGGCCTTTGGCAAACAAACTGGCTAGCTGCGCAAGCGATTCAACTAAAAGTGTATCCCGATTTTAGCCGTGTGACTTCAAAGCAGCATTTAAATGGCGTAGTGAATAAGCCTATTTCAGGGTTAAAACTCACTAAAAAGCGCGGTGATGGTATTGAGTTTCAGCAGTTACGCGAATACCGCCAAGGTGATAGTGTTAGACAAATAGACTGGCAGGCGACTAGTAAGCGTCGAAAACTCATTTCTCGAGAGTATCAAGAAGAGCAAAACCAACATGTTATAGTGATGCTCGATGCCTCTAAAAAAATGGCCATCGAAGCCAATGAAGGTAGCCACTTTGATCATGCTTTAAATGCATTGTTACTGCTGTCGCATACAGTTTTAAAGCAAGGTGACTGGTTTAGCATGCAAAGCTTTAACCAAAACCTGCGCTGGTTACCCGATGTTAAAGGCGCACAGAATGTATCACGGGTAATGAATCACTTTTATGATCTATACCCAGATAAGAGCAGCAGTGACTACTTAGTGGCTGTGAACCAATTAATTGCTAAACGCAGTAAGCGTTCTTTAGTGTTATTAGTTACCACCCTTGATGAGCAAAGCATTGATGAGTTAATGCCTGCAATTAAGCTATTACAAAAACACCACTTAGTGGCACTTATTAATATTAATAACCGTGCTGTAAATGAAGTGCTCGATGAGCCTATTGAAAAGTACGAAGATGCAACCAGTTACTGTGCAGCATTAGCACTACTAAATTCACATAAAGCCAATATGGCGAAGCTAAAAAAGCAGGGGGTGATAGCCATAGACTGTAACCCAGAGCAGTTACTGCCGCATGTGCTTAACACCTATTTAAATGTGAAGCACTCCGGGGCATTGTAAAACCTTAATAGCAACTGGCAATAAAAAAGGCATTGAATTC
>NZ_PNCZ01000003.1:0-11100 GCF_005887425.1 Pseudoalteromonas sp. S2721 | reverse complement strand
AGCCGTCAGCCGTCAGCCGTCTGATCTGACTCCGATTGATCTGACCCCGATAAAGCAGATACGGGGTTTAAATAGGTAATGTTTACGATAAAGAACAATAAAGGAGTTGAGTACGCAAAACAAACAAATTGTTGTTAATTAAAAATAAAATCGGTACTTTATGATGGTATGTGTAGTTGATGACTTAATTTATTCAGAATAAGCGTATAACCATGAAACTGATATTTGTGTTGTTACTTTTAGGGCCTGTTATTGCCAATGCAGCTGAAGATAAAGTTGCTGTTTACCTTAATTTTGAGCAGGCTTATTTGAGCAATGATGTATCTTTGTTTACGCCATTATTAAGTAAAAACTATACGATTAGACAAACATTGCATATTCCAGGCATAGGGTCAGATACTCTACCTGTTACTAAAGCTCAGTTACTTGAAGGCATGAAGCAAAATCCTAAGCCTAGTTCATTACCGCGCTCAAAAGCTGAATCAGTCAAAGTAGAAACAATTTCATCAAATCAATTCTGTGCAAATTCACAAACTCTCGATCAAGTCGTCGTGGCAGGTAAAAACTACGAAGAGAAGGAACTGCGCAAAGCCTGTTTTAAACATGAAAATAACCGCTATGAAGCCATATCACATACCATTGATGTTTATTATCGAGAGCTTTGATAGAGAAAGTTAACATTCTGAAGTTTCTTGTATCAAATAAACGTACTAACTGATATTAATTACGGACAAACCCTATAAATGAGATAAGGAAATAAATATGAAAAAACAGTTAGGTTTAGTAGCAGGCGTATTTTTAGCATCAACAAGTTGTTTCGCAGCTGATAGCTTTCAAGTTGAAACATCTGTTTATAAAGCGAATGAGCTACTAGCATCGCCAGTAATGCTGGTGGAAGAGAAACAACCTGCGACCATCTCTATAGGTGAGGGGTTTAGCTATGAAGTTACAGTGATACCACAACAAAATAATACGGCAGCTGTAGAAACATCAATCACACTCGCTGGCAGCTATTTTACACCTTCTTTTGTTGTGGAATATGGTAAACAAGCGTCTTTCGAAATAGGTGAAAACAAAGTGAGTATCTTAGTCAGCAAGTCTAAAAGCTAATTTAAAGATAAATGACCCTCAACAAAATTGAGGGTCTTTAATCTTTTATTTTAGATGTTTGAAAGTATCAAGCATCCATTTTATAAATAGCTCTAATTGTGCATTAGTTTCACTAGGATCGTGTTGAACTAAGTAATATTTATCTTTCGTTTTTAATGGCATATCGGTGAAATTAAATAACCACTGTTCATCAAACCAAGTCTGACTGATAGGCAAGGGGATTAGGGCAATACCCATACCCTGTTGCGCGGCACGTGCCACACCAAACATACTATCAACCTGAATAATTTGTTTTGGTGCAAAGTCATCAATACCAGCATGCTCTGCCCATTGGTGCCAAGCCCAAGGACGCGCTTTATGAAGTATAAGAGGAACTTCATTTAAAGCCTGAAACGGGTTTTCTTGCCATGCTTGCCAGTTTTCTTTATTGCAAGCTGGTGTATACGATAGCGAAAATAGCTCATGTACAACGCCTTCATGCGGTTTAGACGAAGACAATACAATCGACAAGTCACTTTGTTTAGTCAGCTCTTTACGCGTTTTTAAGGTATTAAGCTGTAAGTTTGTATTTGGGTGCTCACTGGTCCATTCGCTCAGTTTTGGCATTAAAAGCTCACTGGCGAAAAACTCAGGTAGTGTAATACTGATCGTTACGTTTTCTTGTAACTGACTAAACTCATTAATGGTTTTTTCTAGCGCTTTAATAAGCGGTGATACAGAGTCATAAAAATTCTTACCAGCCGCTGTTAGGCGAATTGAACGGGTTTGACGTTCAAATAGTTCAATACCCAATTGTTCTTCTAATTGTTTGATCTGATGGCTTACGGCAGACGGTGTAAGGTAAAGCTGGTTTGCTGCATCTTTAAAGCTAAGGGTGCGAGCAGCAAAACAAAATGAGCGTAGGCCACGAATAGGTGTTTGCATAGTTAATTTCAGTAAGTCTCAATAGCGCTTGTTAGTTAATTAACTGCTAAGCAATTATTATCCCAAAATGTAAAAAAATAGAGAGTAAAGAATGAATATAGCTAACTCTTGCCATATTGTATAAAAAACAGCCTTTAATCGCTCGTTTAATCTATGTTTAGGCAAATGTTTAGTAAAAAAGTGATCTTAGCAGTTTTAGCTATTTCGTCATAGTCTCAGTATTAGATACTGCCAATTCACTAAAGCAGGGCGTTTTATACTATTTATGTGACAAAATGGTGCGGCGAAAGGCTGACTTTAGATAAAAAAAATCCCTCTTGCGAGGGATTTTGGGTAACTCAGCGCCATTGGCACTGGGAATGAGGTCGGTACATGGGATGTGAGTGGTTTAAAAAACCATCTCTGGAACATCACCTTCAACAAGCAATTTGCCTGCCGTTTTGCTAATAATTTCATCTACCGACACGCCTGGAGCGCGTTCGATTAGATGAAATGCGCCGTCTTTAACTTCTAGTACGGCTAAATCAGTTACGATTTTCTTTACACAGTTAACCCCAGTTAGCGGTAAAGTGCAACTTTCTAATAACTTAGAGTCGCCATGCTTGCTTGCATGAGTCATCGTAACAATAATATTCTTCGCGCCAGCAACGAGGTCCATCGCGCCACCCATGCCTTTAATTAGCTTTTTTGGGATCATCCACGATGCGATGTTACCGTTCTGGTCAACTTCAAATGCACCTAATACTGTTAAGTCTACATGACCACCCCGTATCATGGCAAAACTATCTGCACTATTAAATATTGCTGCACCTGTGGCTGCTGTCACGGTTTCTTTACCCGCGTTGATCATATCTGCATCAACTTGGTCTTTAGTTGGGTACGCACCCATACCTAATAAGCCATTTTCAGACTGCAACATAACTTCGATACCGTCAGGTACATAGTTAGCAACCAGAGTAGGGATACCAATACCTAGGTTTACGTAATAGCCATCTTGTAGTTCTTGTGCAACACGCATTGCAACTTGTTCACGTGATAATGCCATTTTATTGCTCCTTAATCGCGAGTTGTTACACGTTCAATGCGTTTTTCAAAGTCGCCTTTGATCACGCGATTAACATAAATGCCTGGGGTATGAATTTGGCTTGGCTCAAGTTCACCTGGTTCAACAATCTCTTCTACTTCAGCAACGGTAATTTTTCCTGCTGTCGCGGCCATCGGGTTGAAGTTCATTGCGGTGTGGCGAAATACAAGATTACCGTAGCGGTCGGCTTTCCATGCTTTAACAATGGCAAACTCACCTGTAATTGACTCTTCTAAGATATACGGGCGACCATCAAATTCTTTGACTTCTTTGCCTTCGGCAACCGGAGTGCCGTAACCTGTAGCAGTATAAAACGCAGGAATACCCGCACCACCGGCGCGCATCTTCTCAGCAAGTGTACCTTGTGGAGTTAAAACAACATCAATTTCGCCATCGAGTAGTTGTTTTTCGAAAAGCGCATTTTCACCCACATAAGAAGCGATGATTTTTTTAATTTGCTTATCGTGAAGTAAAACACCTAAACCAAAATCGTCGACACCGCAGTTATTCGAAACAACAGTTAGATTTTTAGTCTGTTTACGCTTAATTTCACTGATAAGTCCCTCAGGAATACCACACAAGCCAAAGCCACCAGCGATAATTGTATCGCCATCTTTTAAACCTTCCATTGCAGCTTCATAACTTGAAACCACTTTATCGAAACCGGCCATGAGCCTACTCCTTAATTATTCTGAGTGATCTTTAGAGCAAGTGATACCTTGCTGACAGGTTGTTTATTTAATGCACGGCAAATAGCCCAACCAGCTTTCGCCAGTATTTCTAAATCAATACCATGCTCTATGCCAAGTCCTTGTAGTAAGTAAACTACATCTTCAGTGGCAACATTTCCTGACGCACCTTTGGCATAAGGGCAACCACCAAGGCCTGCAACAGCACTATCAACCGTTGATATACCGCGTGTTAGGGCGGTGTAAATATTTGTGAGCGCTTGTCCGTATGTGTCGTGAAAATGTACAGCGAGCTTTGATTTATCAATATGTTGCAAGAGTAAATCTAATAACTCATCGACTTTTTTCGCCGTACCTACACCAATGGTGTCGCCAAGGCTAATTTCGTAACAACCAAGCTCTAATAATCGCTCTGATACCTTTAATACATCATTGTAGTCGACATCACCTTGATATGGACAACCCATGACGCAGCTAACATAACCTCTAACACGAATGTTATTCGCTTTGGCAAAATCCATAACATCCTTAAAGCGGTCAATACTTTCATCAATAGAGCAGTTAATGTTCTTTTGACAAAACGCTTCACTTGCTGCTGTAAAGATTGCAAATTCTTGAATGTCGACTTGTTTTGCTGCCTCTGCACCCCGTAAATTAGGGGTGAGGGCACTTAAGTTAACGTCTGGCAATTTTAATGCGCTTATTACATCGCTAGAGTCAGCCATTTGTGGCACCCACTTAGGTGACACAAAGGCGCCTGCTTCAATATCTTTAAGCCCTGCATCTGCAAGGGCGTTGATAAGAGATACTTTATCTTGGGTACTAACGGCGGCTTCATTTTGCAAACCGTCTCTGGCGCCAACTTCTACAATGCGAACAAAATCAGGAAACTGTGCCATTACGCCTCCGGCTCTTCAACAATCGCGAGCATATCACCATGACTCACCAGTTCACCTTCAGCAAAGCAATAGCTGGTTAATACACCATCATGCGGGGCATTAAGGGTGTATTCCATTTTCATCGCTTCGATGATGACAACCGCATCACCTTTAGCGACAGAACTACCCACCTCAACTAAATGTTTAACAACAGTACCATTGAGTGGTGCAGCGAGTGGCAACGCGTCACTTTCGTGTTCACTAATATAGTGTTTATCAATCAGCTCTAGCACCGTTTGCTGTGCTTTGTACATCACTGTAATGTAAGAGTCTGATTGATTAATATGAGCTACAACTTTTTCGCCATTAATGACTAGGTTCGCAAGGCCATTTTCAACCTTGCCCGAGGTTGTATAGTCAACCCCATCTAAGCTAATTTTAAAGCCATCTGAGGTCTTAACCGCATGAACGTTTAAATCTACAAACGGAATTGTTGTTTTAGCATCACTGTTTAGCATAAAGCCTGTTAATTGTTGCCATGGGCTGCTGCTTTCACCTTTTAGTTGATGTGCATACGCATAGGCTGCCACAACGGTCGCAATAACAGACTGTTGCTCGTTTTTAGCAACAAGGCGCTCACCTTGGTCTTCAATAAAGTGCGTATCGGGTGCACCTGCTTGAAAAGTAGCGTGGTTAGCAAGATTATGTAAGAAATTAACGTTACAGCTAAAACCTGCAAGGTGGAATTGCTCTAGTGCTTTTGATAAACGCCCAAGCGCTGCCTCACGGTTATCATCATGAACAATTAATTTAGCAATCATAGGATCGTAGAACGGGCTAATTTCATCACCCGCTGCAATCCCTGTATCTATACGTACAAATTCAGATTCGTTCGGTGTGAATAGGGCGTCAATGTGGCCAGAACACGGAATAAAGTCATTACTTGGATCTTCTGCATAAATACGCGCTTCAAAGCTGTGACCTTGTAGCTGAATATCTGCTTGGCTAAGTGGTAATGCTTCACCTGCCGCAATATTGATTTGCCAATTCACCAAATCAACACCGGTTACCATTTCTGTTACTGGGTGCTCTACTTGTAAACGGGTGTTCATTTCCATGAAGAAGAATTCATCACCGCATAATAAAAACTCAACCGTACCTGCACCGCGATAGTTAATCGCTTGGGCACAGCGTACCGCAGCTTCACCCATTTCTTTACGAAGTGCATCAGATAAACCCGGAGCAGGGGCTTCTTCAATTACTTTTTGGTGACGACGCTGTAAAGAGCAGTCACGGTCACCTAAGTACACACAGTTACCATGGCTATCGGCAAAAACTTGTACTTCAACATGGCGCGGTTTGGTGACATAGCGCTCTAACAGTACTAAATCGTTACCAAAGCCGGCTTTTGCTTCACGTTTTGCGCCTTCAAGTGCACCGATAAAGTCTTTTGCGTGTTCAACAACTCGCATGCCTTTACCACCGCCACCAAAGGCCGCTTTAATCAGTACTGGATAACCAATTTTTTCAGCTTCAGCTTGTAGGAAATCTGTATCTTGATTGTCACCATAGTAGCCTGGCACTAATGGTACATTTGCTTGGTGCATAATTTCTTTAGCGCGGGTTTTTGAACCCATGGCTTCAATACTTGATGCTGGCGGGCCAATAAAGGCGATATCATTTTTCTCACACGCGAGTGCAAAGTCACAGTTTTCAGATAAAAAACCATAACCCGGGTGAATACAATCAACACCTGCTTGTTTAGCTACATCGATTATTTTGTCTGCTACTAAGTACGAATCTTTACTTGGCGCAGGGCCAATGTGATACGCCTCATCAGCAAGCTTTACGTGCTGAGCATGTTTATCAGCATCTGAGTACACTGCAACCGTAGTTAAGCCCATTTGCTTTGCTGTACGCATAACTCGGCAGGCAATTTCACCACGGTTGGCAACGAGAATTTTTTTCAATGATTTTGTTGTCATAATGGTTCCTATTTCTGCCAGTTAGGGGCACGTTTTTCAAAAAATGCAGTCAGGCCTTCTTGGCCTTCTTCAGATACACGAATGCGTGCAATGCGTTCTGCGGTTAACTCAATCAGTGCATCATCTATTACGTTGCCAGCGACATCATTGATTAGCTGTTTTGCTGCTTTAACAGCAACAGGACCATTGTTGATAAGGTTTTGTAAGTGTTTGTCGAGTGCTGTTTGTAAATCGCCAGTGATCTGGTGAATTAAACCCAGTTGCTTGGCTGTATGTGCGTCAAAAATCTCAGCCGTTAAAAAGTAACGACGTGCAGCGCGTTCACCAATAGCTTTAATGACATAAGGGCTGATAACTGCAGGAATAAGACCAAGCTTTACTTCACTTAAGCAAAATTGCGCATCGTCTTGGCAAATCGCGATATCACAACACGCAATCAAGCCTAACGCACCGCCAAATGCAGCACCTTGTACGGCACAAATTGTTGGATGTGGGCTTGTAGCAAGGACTTTCATAAGCTTTGCTAGCTGCATAGAGTCCGCTAAGTTTTCTGCAAAGTCATTGCCAGCCATCGACTTCATCCAGTTTAAATCAGCGCCAGTAGAGAAGTGCTTACCGTCGGTTTTTAAAACCAGTGCGCGCACATCACAGCTATTTGCGTGTTCAATTAAACGGATCAGCTCACTGATGACTTCTTCGTTAAATGCATTGTGTTTTTCTGGGCGACTTAGTACCAGTACAGCCACATTTGATTTTGTTATTTCGAGTGTTACTGACATAAGGCCTCCATTACATTCTAAATACGCCGAACTGCGAATCGCGCTCTGGTGCATTTTTAGCTGCACTTAAGGCAAGCCCTAATACATTGCGAGTATCAGCAGGATCGATAATGCCATCATCCCAAAGGCGGGCACTGGCGTAATATGGATGACCTTGTTTTTCGTATTGCTCGATAATTGGCTTTTTAAACTCACTGACTTGCTCATCAGTCATGCTTTCGCCTTTACGGGCTAAACCGTCTTGTTTAACTTGTGCTAGAACGCCAGCTGCTTGTTCACCACCCATTACAGAGATACGGGCGTTTGGCCACATCCACATCATGGTAGGTTCGAATGCACGGCCACACATACCGTAGTTACCTGCACCATACGAGCCACCAATTAATACGGTGAATTTTGGTACATCAGCACATGACACAGCGGTAACCATTTTCGCCCCATGTTTGGCGATACCTTCGGCTTCGTATTTTTTACCAACCATAAAGCCAGTAATGTTTTGTAAAAACACCAAAGGAATTTTGCGTTGTGCACATAACTGAATAAAGTGCGCGCCTTTTTGCGCCGATTCACTAAATAAAATGCCGTTGTTGGCAACAATACCGACTGGGTGACCAAAGATTTTAGCAAAGCCGGTTACTAAGGTTTCGCCAAAGTAGCGTTTAAATTCATCAAATGATGAATCATCAACAACACGGGCAATCACTTCGCGTACATCAAATGGCTTTTTAAGGTCGGTACCCACAATGCCGTAAATTTCGTTAATGTCGTAACGCGGCGGTTTAACATCATCAAGTAACGGTGCAGTAGGGCGCTGATAGTTAATTCGTTCAATACATTGGCGTGCAATCGAAAGTGCATGGGCATCGTTTTCAGCATAGTGATCCGCAACACCTGATGTTTTACAGTGAACATCAGCACCACCGAGCTCTTCAGCACTTACTTCTTCACCCGTAGCTGCTTTAACCAGTGGCGGGCCTGCTAAGAAAATTGTACCTTGCTCTTTTACAATAATACTTTCATCAGCCATCGCTGGTACATAAGCACCACCTGCGGTACATAAACCCATTACGACTGCAATTTGTGGAATGCCTTTACCAGACATACGTGCCTGATTATAGAAAATGCGGCCAAAGTGTAATTTATCTGGGAATACATCATCTTGTTCAGGCAGGTTTGCACCGCCTGAATCAACTAAATAAATACAGGGTAAATGACAACGCTCTGCGATATCTTGAGCACGTAGGTGTTTTTTCACTGTTAGTGGAAAGTATGTACCGCCTTTTACGGTTGCATCATTGGCGATGATCATACATTCAACGCCTTTCACACGACCAATACCAGCAACAACACCGGCACAAGGAATCGCTTGTTCGTAAACACCAAAGGCAGCAAATTGTGAAATCTCTAAAAATGGCGAGCCTTCATCAAGTAGCGTTTCAATACGATCACGTACAAACAACTTACCACGGCCTTGGTGGCGCTCAATTAGGGCAGGGCCACCGCCTAAACGGATATCAGCGACTTTTTCACGTAAATCACTTACGAGAGCGGCCATGTTGTCGTGATTTTGCATAAATTGCGGATCGTGTGGATTTACACTCGATTTTAAAATCGTCATAACAAGGTCCTATCGGCTTTCAGTGAATAATTCGCGGCCAATTAGCATGCGGCGGATTTCAGAGGTACCTGCGCCAATTTCATATAGTTTTGCATCACGTAATAAACGACCTGTCGCGTATTCGTTGATATAACCATTACCACCTAAGATTTGGATAGCATCAAGGGCCATCTTAGTTGCCAGCTCTGCGGCATATAAAATCGCGCCAGCGGCATCTTTACGCGTTGTTTCGCCGCGGTCACATGCACGAGCTACCGTGTAAACGTATGAACGAGCTGCATTCATTTGCGTGTACATGTCAGCAATTTTGCCTTGAATAAGTTGGAATTGACCTATTGGGCTATCAAATTGTTTACGCTCATGAATATAAGGAACCACAATGTCCATACATGCTTGCATAATGCCAAGCGGGCCAGCAGCTAAAACAACACGCTCATAATCAAGGCCACTCATAAGTACTTTTACACCTTCGTTTAAGTTACCTAGAATGTTTTCTGCTGGTACTTCGCAGTTCTCGAAAACTAATTCACAGGTGTTAGAGCCACGCATACCAAGTTTGTCTAGCTTCTGCGCAGTAGAAAATCCTGGTGTGTTACGTTCAACGATGAACGCTGTGATGCCCTTAGGGCCAGCATTTAAATCTGTTTTAGCATAGATAACAAAGGTATCGGCATCTGGACCATTGGTGATCCACATCTTGTTACCGTTAAGAACAAATACATCACCTTTCTTCTCAGCTTTTAATTTCATTGATACAACATCAGAACCCGCATTTGGCTCACTCATCGCAAGGGCACCAATGTGCTCACCGCTGATAAGCTTAGGGAGGTATTTTTCTTTTTGAGCCTGTGACCCATTACGGTTAATTTGGTTAACACATAGGTTTGAATGAGCACCATAACTTAAACCAATCGATGCGCTTGCACGGCTAATTTCTTCCATTGCAATAACATGTTCAAGATAACCAAGGCCTGCACCGCCAAATTCTTCAGGTACTGTCATACCTAATAATCCCATTTCGCCAAGCTGTGGCCAAAGTTGATTAGGGAAGGCATTGTCTACGTCTGTTTGTTCTGCAAGTGGGGCAATTTCTTGGCTCGCAAAGCTATTAACGTGATCGCGGATCATGTCTGCTGTTTCGCCAAGTCCGAAGTTCATTTCTTTGTATAGTGAAATAGTGCTCATAATGTGTGTTCCTGTGAGAGTCTGTTGACGAGATTGTTGTCAGGTTATTCGTCTAAATTATTAAGGGTTTCACGACAGCGGCGTTCTGCTGTAACCAATTCCATCAGTACAACTTTAATGTCGTCCATCTGTTGGCTTAGGTCTGCTTTTTTTTCTGCGATAAGGTCAAGCATAGTCACTAGCTGCTTAGCGCTTGATTTATCTGCGTCGTACAGTTCAAACAAACGGCCCGTTTCGGCCAAGGTAAAACCTAAGCGTTTACCGCGTAGAATAAGTTTTAGTCTTACTTTGTCGCGTTTTGAATAAATACGGGTTTGACCATTGCGATCAGGTGAGATCAAGCCTTGGTCTTCATAAAAGCGGATAGAGCGGGTTGTAATATCAAATTCTTTTGCTAGTTCGCTGATACTAAACGTTTGCTCATTGCTAGCAGGTTCAACTGCTGCGCTTTCAAAGTTTGTTTGATTGTCTTGTTTCATGATTTATTTACCTCATTCGAATAACATCAATATAAGTGAAGTTTACGTAAAGGTAAAGGGTGATTTAGGAGTTATACTTTAGACTTATAAAGATAACTGGTTGGATTTGTTGAAAAGCTTTATTTATCTAGCCTTGTAAGCAGATGTTCGATTTTTCATACAACAAAATACAGATAAGTTTACAGTTTTACCAGCCGCAAAAATGTTGATTTTAGATTTACGTTGGCGTAAACGTAAATATTATGTATGCTGAATTAAATCGAAATTAAACTATAACAAATTAACTGTTTGGTTACACATGATTTGAACACATGATTTGAACACATGATTTGAACACATGATGATAACCACTTACATGGAGCCAATTAT
>NZ_PNCZ01000029.1:0-37253 GCF_005887425.1 Pseudoalteromonas sp. S2721 | reverse complement strand
CTCAATTTTGGTAATCGACCTTAGACATTTTTATAAGAGGGCAAGGTAAATAAAACTGCGTTAGCAACCTCAATCTTACTTTTTTCCTTTATAGCCAGCGACGAACAGATTTTTGGTATTGCTGGTATGCTGACCCAAACTTCTCAGCCATAAACGTTTCTTCTGGCATAATTTGAAATCGATTCATATAGAGAATAAATATCGGCAGCATTATAAAACTCGCAATATTACCAAGATAAATTCCCCAACCGACTAGCATTAGTAACATACCAACATACATTGGGTTACGGCTAAATTGATAAACACCACTTGTAACAAGACTCGCTGACTTTTCTGGAATTCGAGGGTCAACAGTCGTGCCTTGCTTACGAAATTGATAAACCCCTAATAAAGCAAACATCACACCTGAAAATGCTATGAGTATTGCTACAAAAGATGATGCAAAAAACGAGAAGCTAAAACTCGTAAACAACTCTGCTATGCCCCACATCATCAACGCAATGATCAGCAGTAGCACAACTGGGGGCACTTTTAATTCTAACTGATTCACACAAGCTCCCCTACTTTCAATGCCTTACCACGACTAATTTGATGACACTGGGCTAAGAATAACTCGGCCGTTGCCATGGCATCAGTCAGGGCATGGTGCGAGCTGTAATGCGGTAAGTTGTAGCGCTTACGGCATTCGCTAAGTGTTAAATCATCGTGGCCAATTTCGTGGCCTTGCTGGTGCAAGCGTTTTTTTTCAATAACGAAGGTATCAAGAATTAAACGCGCTTTTGCATCTAAACCAAGTGTTCTGCAGGCCTGTTTTAAAAACCCCCAATCAAGTGCCGCGTTATGAAACACTAAAATGCACTCACCAAAATGCTGATGCAGCTTGCCAAGAATGCTTTCGAGGCTTTCACCTGTATCTATGTCTTGTTTTGCAATACCGTGATAAATCGGGCTTTGCTCTAAGCTTTGCACGTCTTTATTTATTAAGTGCTGCGCACCGCTGAGTTTAATGCATTGTTCTTCTATCATCACCCACGCCACCGAGACAATTTCGTGCTGGCGAGGATCTAGGCCCGTTAATTCCATGTCTATCACTACGTAGCGTTCTTTATAGGCATCGGCTGCCAAGAGTTGCTTGCGCGCTAAATACCGACTTAACCAGCGTTTAACCATACCCTCTCCTATAAACTACCGCGAGCAAATTTAAATGCGGCAGCTTGCTGTGCCTGTTTAACCAAATAAAATGCTTCTTTTAATTGATGTCGCTCCAATGAATTCAACGCATTTGGGTTAATACAGTTGCTTGGCAATCCCTCTTCGTTAATTTGTGTGCCTAAACGCAGCTGGGTTAAAAAGCGCCAACAGTCTTTTAGGTTATATAAATCATCTTTATTGAGTAGCGAAAATTTCATTAATGCATCAATACGCTCTTGCGTATTAGCACGCTGAATACCCGCTTTGAGGGAATATAAACGTACTATGTCGTTAATGATCACCACACCGCGTTTTTTTAAGTCGAGGTACTTATGCTGCTTTTCGTCTTTCTCTAATTTAAATTGATTAAACAAACCAATGGGCACTGGCGTATTTTTAATGTCGCTGGCCATAGCCGCATAGAATAAGTCATTTTTAGAAATGCGTTTTAGCTGCTCACAAAAGCGCGCATATAAGGTAGTGGAACCTTCAATAAAACGTAGGTCAAAAAATATCTTACAATTGAGCATCGCCTCTGGTGTAGGTGAGGTGATCCACTTATGAAACTTTTCTGTCCAAGCATTAATGCCCATACGGCACTGTGCATTGCTCGCCATAATATTGCCAGGGCAACGTTTTATACCGCACTCAATTAAATGCTCACAGACATACTCGCCCATGCGCTTAAAGTAATCGTGTTGTTCGTCTGTTAAATCATCAGGTAGCAACAGGCCATTATCTTGGTCAGAATGCAGTGTTTGTTCTTCTCGCGCTTGTGAACCAAAACAAATAAAACTAAAGCTGGTTGGTGCCGCGCCATTATCTTCTTGGAACAAACGAATTAACCGCGAAGTCAACGCATCGGTTAAGCCACTTAATAATTTACCAATCAAGGAGATGTCATCAATATTGTTTGAAAAACCTTTTAATAAACAGGGTATCTCTTGCGAATAACGCTTTAAATCAACCACGCTGTGCGCTTTGTAAATTCGTCCAATCAATTGTACTGGGTCGCTTTTTTGCTGACGCAGTAAATCCGTACTGGTGAGCATACCAAGCGGTTTGTGATGTTCATCAAGCACAGGTAAATGGTGAATATTGTGCTTAAGCATTAAGTGTAGCGCCGAAAACACGCGGTTATTTTCAAAAATAAACTTGGGCTTACACGTCATGATGCTACTTACTGACTCTTGTGGGTCAACCTCATCGGCTAATACGCGGTTGCGTAAATCTCGGTCGGTCACGACTCCTACAAGACGCTCATGTTCAGTCAACATAATTGATGAAACACCCTGTTGTTTCATTTTTTTAGCGGCTTGACGAATACTTGCATCTGGCGCCAAGGTGACGGCTTTGCGATTCATCAACTCGCAAATTTTTTTCTCCGACCAACTGTCGTTTTGACTTTTATAATGAGACGACAATAAACGGTTTTTATGGGCACGAACAAAGTATTGCTCAAACACTTTATACTCACGGCGTAAGTAATCAAATGCCGCTTGGTTAAGCATGTAAACAATGCCTTCCTTTTGCACTGAAATGCTATTTTGAATTGCTTCGCCAGTTAACAATGAAGGAAAACCAAAGTAATCGCCACTTGATAACTTAGTGATCACATCGCCTTTTGGGTCAACTAAATCATAATCGCCAGAGCGAATTAAAAATAATCTTAGATTATCCGAACTTAACCACTGATTTTGATTCTCACGGGTCAAATAAATAATATCGAGATGGTTTACAAAATACTCACTGGCAGCGCCATCAAGCTGATTAAATGGCGTTTGCTGCATCACAAATTGGGCGACTTCCTGTTGCTCGGTATTCATGGTCATTCTCGCTATATAATAGAGACAATATCTACACTACCCCTGTTTGAAATAAATAAAAAGCCCGACTTAAGTCGGGCTTTTAAACGTCAAGAGTGTGTTCTTATAAAATGGTTTTATTAGTGCGCGTGTGCTGCGCTCGAACCTTTAGGGTTACGGATACCTTCAACCATTTCTTGGATTTCAACTGGTGTTTCAGCCGTTAGTTTAAGTACGATAGCTGCAACTACAAAGTTAACAATCATACCAATAAGACCGATACCTTCAGGTGAAATACCAAATAACCAGTTTGCCGGTGTATTCAACTCAGGGCTTACGAACTTGAAGTAGATAATATAAGCCGCTGTGAATGTAATACCTGTCACCATACCCGCAATCGCACCTTCTTTATTCATCTTCTTAGAGAAGATACCCATAATGATGGCTGGGAAGAAGCTCGCCGCTGCTAAGCCGAAGGCGAAGGCAACAACCGAAGCCACGAACCCTGGCGGGTTAATACCAAAGTAAGCTGAAATCACAATCGCTATCATCGCAGCTAAGCGCGCTGCAAGTAGCTCTTGTTTGTCACTTATATCTGGTTTTAAGGTGCGTTTTAATAAGTCATGGGATACCGAGGTCGAGATCACCAATAGTAAGCCTGCTGTTGTTGATAGCGCTGCTGCGATACCACCTGCTGCGACTAATGCAATCACCCATGCTGGTAAGTCTGCGATCTCAGGGTTTGCAAGTACCATGATGTCGCGGTCAACTTTAACTTCGTTTGCGCTGTTTGGATCATCAATCTTACCTGCTGAGTAGAACATTTTGCCGTCACCATTTTTATCGTTAAAGGTGATTAGGCCTGTTCTTTCCCAGTTTTTAACCCAAGCTGGTGCTTCTGCGTACTCTGTACCGCTACCGTCTTTACCGTTAATTGTATCAATCATGTTTACACGAGCGAATGACGCTACAGCAGGTGCTGTTGTATAAACAACTGCAATGAAAACAAGTGTCCATGCAGCTGAGATACGCGTGTCTTTAACACGTGGAACAGTGAAGAAACGAACGATTACGTGCGGTAAACCTGCAGTACCAACCATTAATGCGCCTGTAATTGCGAATACATCAATCATGCTCTTCGAGCCTTCGGTGTACTGCGCAAAGCCAAGCTCGGTACTGAGTCCATCTAATTTATCAAGTACAAACTGTCCTGAGCCATCGCTAAGGGTTGCACCGAAGCCGGTTTGTGGGAAGAAGTGACCTGTCATCATCATTGAAATGAAGATTGCTGGAACAAGGTAAGCAAATACGAGTACACAGTACTGAGCTACTTGCGTATATGTAATCCCCTTCATACCGCCTAATACAGCGTAGAAGAATACAATCACCATACCAATGTAAACACCGGTCTCAATATCTACTTCTAAGAAGCGAGAGAAAACCACACCTACACCACGCATTTGACCTGCGATATATGTGAAACAGATAAAAATAGCACATAAAATTGCAACAACACGTGCAGCTTGTGAGTAATAACGGTCACCGATGAAATCAGGTACCGTGAACTTACCAAACTTACGTAGGTAAGGAGCTAAACAAAGTGCAAGTAGTACATAACCACCTGTCCAACCCATTAGATATACACCACCGTCATAACCTGCAAACGAGATAATACCCGCCATTGAGATAAACGATGCTGCACTCATCCAGTCAGCAGCGGTTGCCATACCATTTGCTAGCGGCGGTACACCGCCCCCTGCAACATAGAATTCATTTGTTGACCCAGCACGAGCCCAGATTGCGATGCCGATATAAAGCGCGAAGCTTAAACCGACGATAATAAACGTGAGTGTTTGAACATCCATTGCTTAGCTCCTATTCGTCTACGCCGTATTTTTTATCTAACGTATTCATTTTGAAAACGTAAACAAAAATCAAAGCAACAAAGGTGTAAATAGCGCCTTGCTGGGAGAACCAGAAGCCGAGTTTAAACCCAAAGAAACGTATCTCGTTAAGTACGTCTACCAGTAAAATGCCGAAGCCAAATGACACGACAAACCAAATTGCTAATAATTTAAATAGCAGTGCGAGGTTTTCCGCCCAATAAGCTTTTGCTTGTTCTTCATCTTTAAAAGCCATTTTTTATCCCCTTATGCATTACAAGAAAGTAATGAGTGGTATTAGTTGTCATTAACTAAGTTAGCAAGGGTTCTGATTTATGGAATTGAGACCATAGTCGTAACAGTTAGTTTACGTTTACGTAAACTGCAAAACACCGTTTGTTAACGAATGGTAAAAAACAATATTTAACAACAACTTAACCTATAAAGATAAATTTGCGAAATAGCGAAAATAGTAAAAACGAATGATCTGCGACATTAGTCTAATAACAGCGCATAAAACAGTACTATCTTTTAAATATCAACAACTTGCTTTTTATTAATTTTTATTGCAAAAAATCTAGCCATCGAAATCGCGCATAATTCTGGTAAGGTAGTGTTATTACAATAATTACTGAATTTAAACATGACAGCTGCGCTTTTATTTGTTGCACTCGCCTATATTGGCGTGTTGTTTTGGTTGGCAAATTGGGGAGACAAAACCACTCCTCTTGCAAAAAGAATTAGTCACCACCCATTTGTCTATTCTTTTTCACTAGGGATTTACTGTACGTCTTGGACCTACTATGGTTCGGTTGGTACAGCAGCCACCAGCAGTTGGAACTACTTACCTATTTTAATTGGCCCTGCGCTGCTATTTTTCTTCGGCCAAGGGTTTTTACGTAAATTAGTACTGGTCAGTAAAAAGCAAAATATCACCACTATCGCCGACTTTATTTCTGCTCGCTATGGTAAACGGCAAACCACCGCGATTATGGTAACGATTATCGCTTTATTAGCGACTATTCCGTATATCGCACTGCAATTAAAAGCACTAAGTAGCAGCTTCTTACTGCTGCAAAACGACGATCGTATTTCGGGATCTATGCTGGCCCTTTCAGCAACACTTATCATGGCAATGTTTGCGATATTCTTTGGTACTCGTAAGGTGGATGTAACCGAATATCGCTCGGGGCTGATGCTGGCTGTTGCCTTTGAATCGATGATTAAATTACTGG
This sequence comes from Pseudoalteromonas sp. S2721, assembly GCF_005887425.1. Lineage (NCBI taxonomy): Bacteria > Pseudomonadati > Pseudomonadota > Gammaproteobacteria > Alteromonadales > Pseudoalteromonadaceae > Pseudoalteromonas > Pseudoalteromonas sp. S2721. The sequence continues at coordinate 31,139 of NZ_PNCZ01000029.1, read as the reverse complement.
CTTTAGTGGCCGTTGCTGGGCTTGCTTTATACACATTATTTAATTTAACTACGGTGCAAACCGAGCAACTAAAGGGCTCTATTTGGCAGCACTGGCATAACTTCGACTTTTTTAGCTTTAACTTTATCGGTCAGTCATTAATGGCAGCTGCGGCGATTATCTGTTTACCAAGGCAGTTCCATGTAACTGTGGTCGATAACCAAGATAAACGCCATCTTTATACAGCCCGCTGGGCATTCCCCCTGTATTTGTTACTGACTGCGGCAATGATTTTCCCTATTGCAACAGCAGCTATACACCCAGGCATTGGTAGTGGCTTCTCTCCAGATAGCTTTGTATTAGCCCTACCGCTGATGCACGAAAACGCCTTTTTAACGACCTTTGTATTTATCGGGGGTCTATCAGCGGCTACAGCGATGATTGTTGTAGCCACACTTACACTCAGCACCATGATCTCAAACGATGTGGTATTGCCGCTAATGCTGCGTCGTAAGTTTAAACGTAACCTCATCACCAGCAGCTATAAATCACAAATTCTGTTAGTTAGACGATTCACAATTGCTGGCATTTTGATTTTGTCGTATTTCTACCAGCAATGGTTTGGTCATGGTAAAGCATTGGCTAGTATGGGTTTAGTCGCCTTTTCTTTAGTCTCGCAATTACTGCCTGCTATTGTGGGTGGTCTATATTGGCGAAAAGGCCATGCTTATGGGGTTTATGCGGGATTATTAGCAGGCTTCATTTGCTGGGTTTTATTCTTAATGCTACCTATTTTAGATGCAGGCAATACCTTAAACGCAGAGCTACAACAAACACTCATTACTCGTGGCACCCTCATTGCTTTATTTGCCAATATTGGCTGTTACATTAGTTTTTCGCTCGGTGCAGATGAGCGTTTAATTGATAAAATTCAGGCAGCTGCCTTTGTTAATCCTAAAGATCAAGCTGTGTTTGCTAGACGCTTGAATAAAAATGTGAAAGCCACCGTCTACGACTTTAAGGTTCTACTACAAACCTTCTTGGGCGTACAGCGATCGCAACAAGTTTTAGCCCATTACTCTTTAACTCATAACTTAGATAATAATAACGCACACCCAGAACCTGAGTTTATTGCCTATTGTGAACGCGCCTTAACTGGTGTGCTTGGTGCCTCTTCAGCACAGGCGCTGATCCACACAGTTGCCTCAGGTAAACGCATGGCCTTTGAAGAAGTCGTTAACTTTTTTGATGAAACCACACAAGCTCTGCAATTTAACCAAAACCTATTATTCACCTCACTTGAAAACCTCAGCCATGGTATTTCTGTTGTTGATAAAGAGCTTAATTTAGTGGCATGGAATAAGCGCTACGCAGAAATGTTTGACTACCCAGAAAACTTTTTAGAGGTTGGTCAACCCATAGAGGAAGTGATCCGCTACAATGCCGAGCGCGGCGAGTGTGGTCCAGGTGAAGTTGAGCGCCATGTAGAAAAGCGCGTGCAGCATCTTAAAAACGGCACGCCCCACCACTTTATTCGCCACCGCCGTAATGGCCAAGTGTTCGAAATGATTGGTAACCCACTGCCAGATGGTGGCTTTGTAACAAGTTTCTCTGATGTTACCACGCATATCGAAACGCAAAATGCGCTTGAAGAAGTAAACATGGACCTTGAAAACCGTATTGAAGCGCGTACTCAAGAAATCCGTACTATCAATAAAGATTTACAAGCACAAATCGATAGCCGAGTACAAACTGAGCAAGCACTTACTTTAGCTAAAAAAGAGGCAGAACAAGCTAATGACAGTAAAACGCGATTTTTAGCCTTAGCAAGTCACGATATTTTACAACCGCTGAATGCGGCGCGCCTGTACCTTGCAGCCATTGATGATAAAACCCTCTCTAACAACAACTTAAATAACTTTGAAAAGCTTGGCGCAAGTTTAGATTCAACGGTGCATTTGATGTCTGCGCTGTTAGAAATTGCCAAGCTCGAGCAAGGGGCAATGACGCCAACTCCACGTCACTTTAGTATTGATGACATACTTGCCCCGCTTAAGAACGAATACGCCATTATGTCGAGCGAAAAAGGCTTAAAGCTGACGGTGCGTTCAAAAGGAGTAATTGTTCACAGTGATATCACTTATTTACGACGAATTATTCAAAACTTGGTGTCAAATGCGGTTAAATACACTGATAGTGGCCGAGTTTTAATTGCTTGTCGCAAACGCAAACATCATTTACGTATTGAAGTATGGGACACAGGCCCCGGCATTACAGAAGTAGAGCAAGCGAAGATCTTTAATGACTTTTATCGTATTGAAGCGGGAGATAACAAAGGGGTTGGCCTTGGCTTAGGAGTTGTAAAACGAATGGCCGACTTACTCTCTTTACGATTAGATGTCAGTTCAAAGCCTGGCAAAGGTAGCCGCTTTAGTATTGAAGTACCTTATGGTGAAAGCCAATTTATTCAACAAAAAGAGGCACCTAAAAAAGGTGTTGAGAACCGCAGTGCAATGAATATTATTGCGGTGGATGATGACCCAGAAAACCTTAATGCCATGGCAAGCCTATTGCAAAAGTGGCAGGCCAATTACCAACTCTTTGATCAAGTTGAAACCGTGATGGCCTATGCCAAAGAGCACCGAGCGCCCGATGTGATCTTAATGGATTATCAGCTCGGTCATGATTGCGATGGCATCACGCTTATTAAAACCCTACGAGAAATTTGGCAAAGCCCAGTACCGGCAATTTTAATCACAGCGGTACGTGATGAAGCGCTAAAACAGCAAACCAAAGAAGAGCAAATTCATTACCTTAGTAAACCTGTTAAGCCCGCAAAACTCAAAGCACTGCTTAACCACAGTACTTAACAATAGTGCTTAACCAACGTTTTTAAAAACATAGATTTAAGGCAAAGCTGCGGGCTTTGCCTTAAATTTTTGGAACAACCAACTAAGCGCAACTAACGACAAGCCTAAGCCGATAAACGAAATAGCCCGCAATAATCCAGTTAAGTTTGCCATATCAATCAAGAACACTTTTAACACCACCAGCGCCAATAAGCCAAGGCCAAGCTTTTGTAATAACGTAATGGTTTTTAAATGCCCTATCACAACTAACATAGCTCCGATAATAAGCCAAACTAAAGAATAACTGTAAAGCTCGGCATCTGAGGTTGGCAAAGCAATATTTATAAACTCGCCTTGCCAGTTGTGGCGAATTTCCGCATTGATATATAAAACACTCATCACACCTGCAAGTGCTGTAAACAGCTTTTGTAAATAGTTTTGAGATTTCGTCAGTCGGCTTGCCCAAATTGCAATTAAAGCTGGTACTAACCAAAGTAATAGTAACCAGTTAATAATCGGCCAGCTGCCTATATTTATCGGTTCAAAAAACGGATTTACAACGGTAAAGCTTTTCACTACTAGCAAGCCGCTTAATGTTAATAACGCAAAACCAGCCATTTGATAGAGCTTAACCAATTGCGCAGTAAAGCGTGAGCGCAGTAAGTAAACACAGCCCAAGATGCCCCAGTTACAGGTCAGTAAAATATGCTCATACACAGACAAATTCTCAAAGTCAGGATAGCGCCCTACTAACTGATAGCTCGTCTCTGTGGTAATAAATAAAGCAATGCAATGTAGGGCTGCCCCCTCTAGCCACATTCGAACAGATTGCTGCTGCCAATGCCTTGCTGCCAAGTAAAATAAGCAAGCACATACAGGATAAACAACCAAACTCCAATGTACACCGAGCAGCAGCGCATCACTGTAATCCGCTGACCAAGGTGCAAAACTTAATCTAATGAGTAAAGCACCAACTAAACCTTTAAGCGGCCAAGTCAGTATGCTGAGTGACTGTTTATTCACATAAAAACTGATCAACAACACTTGCACAGCAAGCGCTAAGGTCAAGCTGCTACCTTCAAGGAGCATGGTTAATGCCAAACTAATATTGGCATTACCGCCGAGCCAGTAACTAAATACTCGCATTGGATTTGTGCTATTGATGGATAACTTAAATAGCCAGGCAGACAGTGCCAGTAATACAAAGCACCAAACCGGGTATGCCTTCATCAAGGCATGGTCGGGAGTGATGAGATATAAGCAACTAATAATCACAAAACTTGAAAGTGATGCAAGTAACGTAAAGCCAAAGCGTTTAGGGTATTTACGACCAAATAAAAAACCATAGCCTGCAAACAGAGCAATAAAGAACAGCCCTGCTCCGTAGTTTTGCCGAAATACAAAAAGTTGCTCAGAATAATCAACAGTATTATTTTGCCCTGTCAGCAAACACACCACACTCACCACAGATATTATTAGCCAGTGATCCCATGCACTGTTTTTTAATACCAAAAACAACAGTAAAGCCAGTAACAACAACATACTCAATTGCCAAGTAAGCAGTTGGTTACTACTCATGAGTAAAAGATAAAGTGGTACGACAACCGCTAATAACAGAGGGTTGTCGGGCAGTTGTTTCAGTAGCGTTTTAAAGCGATGTGGGCGGTATTCAATTTGCTTAAAGCCCAGCCCAAGGCGTGGAATAGCAATTAACAATATGATGCTAAATAGAGCATAAAGATTAATAAACCAATGCAGGTTTTTAGATACTGTCAATGCAACTAAAATGTACCAACCTAAATGACCTGCCCATAACAGATACCACAGCCAATGACGTTTTACATAATGCGCTACCAGCGAAGCAGAAACACTAACAAAAGCAACATAGGTAAGCAGCGCTATAAAATCATTATTCCCAGTATTGACCCAAACCGGCACGCTGTAGGCGCCAATAATACCAATGACCGCAAGCACTGGACCAAAACGCAGCGCCATCCAGCTTGCAGCTACAGAGATTAAGGTTAAAACGCTAAATGCAGGTAATGCTTGGAGTAAGCCATAATGGCTGTAGGCCAGTAAAGTGAGCGCAAAACAACTGATAAAGCCGCCGCTAGCAAGCGCAGCGGGAATATAGTTACTAAACCCATCAAAGATAATACCTTTACGATGTAACACCTCAGCCGCAACAATTAAGCTCAGACCAAAAATAGCCCCAAGTGTGAGTCGCATAGTTTCGGATAATAAGCCTGCTTCCAGTGAATAGCGGGCTAAAAAGATACCACCAAAGGCAAGTGCAACCGCTCCTACCCAAGTTAGCCAATTGGCTTTGATTTGTGTAACGAGTTGGCTTACTAGCGGATTTAAAATGGCAGGCTTGGGTTTTGTTGGCTCTGGCTTTTTAGGGATAGCCTCAATCGGCTTAATAATGACTTTCGGCTTTGGTTCAAATTTTGCTGAGTCAGTCAGATCTTCGTTTGAATTTTCAAACGTGTTTGCAGTATTTGTTTGAGGGTTATTAACATATGTCGCGTTAAGTTTTACTCGAAGAGCAGCCACCTCTCGCTTTAAACTAGAGAGTTGAAAAAGGGCAATAATGCCAGCAATTGAGCCACCTACAACAACTAGTGCTAGTAAGACTAGTAACGCAATACCGCCGTCCATACTCTCTCCTTGTGTATACTTTAAACAAAAAAGCAAAAGCCTTAATTGTTTATACAATAAACACTTAGCAAGAGTAAATAAACAACGATATTGCGTTTTAGCCGGTTAAGACTGTTCAGTCACCGTACGCTCTAAGGTCATCTTGTAACCTGAATCAGTGGTTTCATCGTGTTCAATCACCAAGATATAGTTACCTTCTTCGGTAAAATCCATATCGCTTTGTTGCAAGAGCACAATCTGTTGGCCGTTATCTTCAAACACCACATAAGTTGTATAAACTTCGTTATCAACCACCTGCTCTTGTTGGTCGTATTGATCTAACCCTTCAACAACATTGCTAGTATCTTCAACCGTTTCGCCATTGAGGGTAAAGTACACATCGACTTCGTCTATCTCTTGCCCTGCATAGCTATCAATTAAGTTAACCACAGTAACTGCGTGGCTGTAGCTGCTTGGTGTTAGATTTTCTTCAATGGTCATCATACGAGGGCCGTAATCTTTGTCATTGTAGAAAAGACCAACCGCACTTTGCTCACGCTCTAATGTCATTAAGAAATTATCTACAATCGTGTCGCCAGCTTCATCTAACATGGCGACGCTGTAACTATTTGGCGACATACTCATGTATTCAGAGTAACTATCGTTGCTAACAACTTCGGTGTTAGTCGCCGTTGTGCCTCGGGTTACTTTAAACTGGGTTTGCGTGTAATCATCAATGGTATTAATAAAACGCAGCTGACCTTGCGCGTCTTGGTGGTTTAGTTGTGTTACAGAGCTACTTGCCGTCACGACATCAAGCGTAATGCCATCTTCTTCTGTTGCATAACTTGGGCGGATCATCGCCATGTACGTTGCTTCATCATTAAAATACACGGTTGGTGATTCAAAAATCACATCTGTGCTGCCGCTAGCGGTAATATAAATAGTGTAATAACCTTCCTCAAGCGTCGCTAATTCTGGCTCAACGAGGTATTGCGAAGTCATTAATAACTCTGCGGTATCAAATACACCGTCGTCAGTGGCAACATATACATCGTAAAGATTGTCTTCGCCAACAATATTAAAAAAGCCGACATTGAATTCATCTTCATCGCTTGACGTCGGCACACTTAGCTCTGTAAAAATTGGTTCAGCAAAGTCACCATTCATTACTAATAACTGAGTTTGATCATTTTTTATATTGATAGTTTCTTCGTCAATCGTAATATAACTGTCGTTGGCATCAACATATTCAAAACTGAGATCATACTCCCCCGAACTGTAGTTATGACGAGTTGATACATCACCAAAGTCTGCCCCCGAGCGCTCAGTGTCATCAACAAATAAACGCGTGTATGGGCTGTTGTAAGAGCCATTGTACAGTTGCACATAGCCACTATTGCTACTGCTGCTGTCATCGCTTGAGCAGGCAGCTAGTACCGAAAGCAAACTTGAGGCAACAATTGTTTTAAGCAGAGTGCTTTTCATGGAATTTTTTCCTTATTGTTTGTAATACCCCATTCTGACTCGAATAAATCGAAAAAATTCTATGTTTTACAAACTATTACCTTCACTTACAGTTACTTACGATAAGGTTAAAAAGTGTAGAAAATGATGTAGAAAAGCACTTAATTAATCATAATTATGGACAGAAAATCACATTTATAGTGAAAGCAGCTTACTTTTACACGAAAAGTAAATAATGGTTACATTTTAGGCGTTTATGCAATCAAATCAGATAAATTATTAGATAGTTAAATTTGCGCTATGCAGCACAAAAAAATTAGCAAATAATGGTGTTCACACAAACGGGATTAGAATGAGGACTATGAACACGATTTTAACCACACAATGCGATGATGATGTTGGTCTAATTGCCAAGATCACTGGCCTTTGTCATCAGCATAATTTAAACATTACGCGTAATAACGAATTTGTAGATAAAGACGCTAAACGCTTTTTTATGCGTACAGAGTTAAGCGGTGTTATTGCTGAGGACTTTTTACCAAGGCTTGCTGAGCTACTTCCTGATGGCGCAGAGCTTGCCCTGCACAGCAGCGAAAAAACGAAAGTGGTATTGCTTGCCACTAAAGAAGCGCACTGCTTAGGTGGTGTATTACTTAAGCAGTTCGAAAAAGCCTTAAACATCGAAGTACTGGCTGTGATTGCCAACTACGCTGATTTAGCGCCATTGGCTGCAGGCTTTGGCGTGCCATTTCATGTGGTATCGCACGAAGGTTTAAGCCGTGCGGAGCATGATCAACAAGTCGGTGATTTAATTGCCAGCTATCAGCCTGATATTATCGGCCTTGCAAAATATATGCGTATTTTAAGCCCTGAATTTGTGGCGCGCTTTGAAGGTAAGATTATTAATATTCACCATTCATTTTTGCCTGCCTTTATTGGTGCAAAGCCTTACCATCAGGCGTTTGAACGCGGTGTAAAAATTATTGGTGCGACCGCCCATTTTGTTAATAATGAGCTTGATGAAGGGCCGATTATTTTACAAGATGTGACGCATGTCAGCCATGCGGATACCGCAGAGATGATGGCAAAAATGGGTAAAGATGTAGAGAAAACAGTATTCTGTAAAGCGCTGCAACTCGCATCTGAACATAAACTGTTTATCAATGGTAATCGAACCGTGGTGTTCGCTTAAGCAATAAAATGAAGAGGCTGAATGGCCTCTTTATTATTTTTATTATCGTTTGTTATGCCGACTCAATAGGCTCTAGTTGCAATTTAGAGGCAATTAATACCGCTTGAGTACGGTTATACACACCTAGCTTTCTAAAAATTGCTGTAATGTGTGCTTTAACGGTTGCTTCAGAAATATGTAACTCGTAAGCAATCTGTTTGTTTAACAAGCCTTCGTGTAAGTATTGCAACACCTTGTATTGCTGCGGTGTCAGTGAAGCCACTTGCGCTGCAATTTCTTTGTCTTCGCCATCTACAGCAGCCACTTTATCTTTAAGTTCAAGTGGCAGCCAAACATCGCCTTCAAGAATGTGGTTGATTGCCAGCGCAATATCATCTGATGAAGATGATTTAGGAATAAATCCCATCGCACCATAACCCATTACTTTAGAAACTACATTGATGTCTTCGCTGCCAGAAACAACAGCTATTGGTAAGCTTGGATAGTCTTCGCGAATGCGAATAAGGCCGTATAAATCGCCATTGCCTGGCATGTGAAGGTCTAGTAGTAAGATATCAAGATCTTCTTGCTCGCTTAGCACCTGCAAAGTGGTATCAAAGTTTTCCGATTCAAACACTTCTAAATCAGCGAACTTAGCACTCAATGCCCCTTTCAGCGCTTCACGAAATAACGGATGATCGTCCGCTATTAAAAACTGACTCATGGTTCACTCCTAATAAATTCGGCTGACACCTATTTCTAAGTGACAGCCGATATACTACGTTTAGAATCAACTTCTAATCAAGTTTTTAACGCGATTTTAACGATTTAATCGGTTTTCGATTAGCTCATCAACAACGCTTGGATCGGCTAGTGTAGAAGTATCTCCAAGCTGTTGGTGCTCATTTGCCGCAATTTTACGTAAAATTCGACGCATGATCTTACCAGAACGAGTTTTCGGTAAACCCGGAGACCATTGGATCATATCTGGTGATGCAATTGGGCTTAACTCTTTACGAACCCAGTTACGTACCTCTTTTGTTAGTTCATCACTCACTACAACACCCTCATTTGGAGTGATGTAAACATAGATGCCCTGACCTTTAATATCATGCGGGTAACCAACTACAGCCGCTTCTGCTACTGCTTCGTGAGCAACCAATGCACTCTCGATTTCGGCAGTACCTAGGCGGTGGCCTGATACGTTAAGTACGTCATCTACACGGCCTGTGATCCAGTAGTAGCCATCTTCATCACGACGACAACCGTCACCAGTGAAGTACACACCAGGGTATGCTGAGAAATAGGTTTGTTCAAAGCGCTCATGGTCGCCATAAACTGTGCGAGCTTGTGATGGCCAGCTGTCTAAAATAACAAGGTTACCGTCAACCGCGCCTTCTAATGTGTTGCCTTCAGCATCAAATAGTGCCGGTGCAATACCAAAGAACGGACGAGTTGCTGAGCCTGGCTTCATATCTGTCGCACCTGGTAATGGTGTGATCATGATGCCACCAGTCTCTGTTTGCCACCACGTATCTACGATTGGGCAGTTTTCGTTACCAATATGCTCGTAATACCATGCCCACGCTTCTGGGTTAATTGGCTCACCTACAGAACCCATAACACGAAGACTTTTACGAGTTGAAGTCGCTGTTGGCTCATCGCCTTTCGCCATTAGAGCACGAATAGCAGTCGGTGCTGTGTAAAGGATAGTCACGTTGTGCTTATCAATTACTTCACCCATACGCCCCGCTGTTGGGTAAGTTGGTACACCTTCAAATACGACTTGCGTGCAGCCATTCACTAATGGGCCATAAGCAATGTAGCTGTGACCTGTGATCCAGCCCACATCGGCACTACACCAGAAAATATCGTCTTCTTTAAGATCAAACACATATTCATGTGTCATCGATGCATAAACAAGGTAACCACCGGTAGTATGAACCACACCTTTTGGTTGACCCGTTGAGCCTGAAGTATAAAGAATGAAAAGCGGATCTTCTGCATTCATTGGTTCAGGTTCGCACTCAGCTGGTAAATCAGCGACAAGCTCATGCCACCAAACATCATGACTATTCCATTCAACTTCACCACCGGTCAGCTGATGAACAATAACGTGCTCAACGGTGGTTACCGAGTCTTGTGATACCGCTTCATCAACATTTGCTTTAAGTGGTACGCAGTTGCCAGCACGGCGACCTTCGTCTGAAGTAATTACCACTTTAGCGCCTGAGTCATTAATTCGGTCAGCAATCGCTGATGGAGAGAAACCACCAAATACTACAGAGTGAATCGCACCAATACGCGCACACGCTTGCATAGCGTAAATAGCCTGCGGTGTCATTGGCATGTAAATAGCGACACGGTCACCTTTCGATACACCTAATTTTTTAAGGCCATTAGCTAATTTAGCGACTTCGTCGTGAAGCTTTTGGTAGCTGATGTTTTCGTTATGTTCAGGGTTGTCGCCTTCCCAAATGAGGGCTGTTTTATCGGCTTTAGTAGCAAGGTGGCGGTCAATACAGTTATAAGATGCGTTTAGTTGGCCGTCTTCATACCAGCGAATACTGATGTGGCCTTTGTCGAATGAAGTATTCTTTACTTTATTATAAGGAGTTGACCAATCAAGACGTTTACCGTGTTCTCGCCAAAATCCCTCAGGGTCATCAATCGATTGCTTATACAGTGTATTATATTTATCGTTATCAACTAATGCAGCATTCTTGATATGCGCTGGTACTGGATAGATACTTTCTGACATTGTTGTCGTCTCCATTTTAATTACTTGCCTACGGCCTGCATCAAGGATCACTCAGCAAAGCCCCTGAAAGTATTAGACCTTAGTTGTATATCTTGTCATTTAACAAAAAACGTCGAAATCGCCTTCTATAATCTAGTTCAATGTTAGATTGGTTGTGATTTAACCAGATATTCCACCTTAGTCTAATAGACCAATAGATAATTGAGAGAAGTCTTATCTTAAACAACAGTGGTACAACAACATTATTAAAAAATCATTAATGCAACAAGTAGCTTCGACAGGAATACACATTATGACAACAACAAAAGTAACCGCATTAAAAACACTAGCAGCTTCAGCTGTTTTATCAGCACTTGCCAGCAATGCTAACGCTGCAAACATTGGTAACACAGAGGTTTCTTATGGTGGCTATGTAAAACTTGATGCCATGTGGAGTGATTACTCAGCAGGCGTACCAGCCGGTGGTAGTATTGGCCGTGACTTCTATGTACCAGGTACAACACCAGTAGGCGCAGACAGCGACAGCGATGCTGTATTTGACATGCACGCGCGCCAATCTCGCTTTAACCTAGGTACCGCAACAAAGTTAGACGATGGCAAAACCATCAAAACTAAAATTGAAATCGACTTTATTGCTTCAGCACCAGGCGGTAACGAACGCGTTAGTAACTCTTATGCGCCACGTATTCGTCAAGCATTTGTAACTTATGATGGCTGGTTATTTGGTCAAGCATGGTCAAACTTTCAAAACGTAGGCGCATTACCTGAAACACTCGACTTCGTGGGACCTGCTGAGGGTACCGTGTTCGTACGCCAAGCACAGGCACGTTACACTACTGGCAACTGGTCATTCTCTATCGAAAACCCAGAGAGCACAGTCACAGTAGACGGCGCTCGCGTAGCCACTGATGATGCATCAATGCCTGACTTTACAGCACGTTATGCACATAAAGCTGATTGGGGTGAATTAGTATTTACCGGTCTTGCTCGTCAATTAACTTACAAGCAAAATGGCATTGATGCAGATACATCATCGTTCGGTATCAGCGCCTCAGGTAAAGTTAATTTTGGCCAAAACAACCTAAAATTCATGCTAACTCAAGGCTCAGGTTTAGGCCGCTACATTGGTTTAAACGTAGCAAATGGTGCTGTGCTTGATGGTGATGATTTAGATGCGATTGATTCAACATCAGGTTTTATTGCCTACCAACAACACTGGAACAGCCAATGGCGTTCTACTTTCCTTTACTCATTCTTCTCAGCAGATAACAACACAGATTTACTTGCAGTGACTGGCGACCCTACAGAAATGAGCCAAAGCTATAGTGCCAACCTTTTATACTCGCCTGTTAAAAAGCTCACCTTTGGTGTTGAGTTTAAACATGCCGAGCGTGAGTTAGAAAGCGGTGCTGACGGAGATATGGATCGTCTACAATTTTCTGCAAAATACGTTTTTTAAGATTTAAACTTATTTACTTCCTGAAGCGGCTTCGGCCGCTTTTTTTATATCTCCTTTTTATATTTCTGTGCCCTTTAAACTTTTTTGCAATCAATTATTCACTAAAACAGCAAACCTTAATTGCAAATTATTTTCATTTAGATTAGATTACGCATTAATTTCACGATTCATTGAACTAATTGGAACTTTGCATGTCATCAACAAAAATTTTGCGCTTATCTCAATTAAGCCTTGTGACCTCAGCACTTTTAAGTGGCCACGCTTTTGCAGAACAACAAAAAGAAGAACAAGCAATTGAAAAAATTGCCGTGTATGGCCAGCATCATAAAAACTACATCACTGAAGAAGCACAGTCTGCGACCAAATTAGGGCTAACAATTAAAGAGACACCACAGTCAATCTCTGTTGTTTCACGTGCATTAATGGATGACTTCTCACTCGATAATCTAAACGCTGTACTTGAAAGCACACCGGGTGTGACTGTTGAGCAAATTGAAACTGATCGTACTTATTTTAAAGCTCGCGGTTTTGAAATCACTAACTTCCAGGTTAATGGCATGGGTATGCCACAAGACAACGGTTCAATCCAAGGTACTCTTGATACCTCTATTTTTGATAGTGTTGAAATTGTACGTGGTGCCAATGGTTTAATGACAGGTGCGGGTAACCCTTCAGCAACCGTGAACATGGTTCTAAAACGCCCTACTTATCAAACACAAGTAAATGCGTCTGTATCGTATGGCTCTTGGGACAACAAACGTTTAGAGCTTGACGCTTCAACAGCTATCAACGAAAACCACGCTGTACGTGCAGTATTCACTAAGCACAAAACTGAGTCATACCTTGACCGTTACGAGCAAGATAAAACAATTTATTACCTAGCCTACGAAGGTCAATTAACTGATAGCACAGTAGTCACTGCAAACTATGTAAATCAAAAGAAAGATGCCGACAGCCCACTTTGGGGTGCCTTACCACTTTATTACAGCGATGGTTCAGCAACAAACTTTGATGCGTCAACCAGCACTGCTTCAGATTGGTCATATTGGAATAACACAACTGAGCAGCTGTTCTTATCAATTGAGCAAGCAATCACCAATACTTGGTTCTTAAAAGCCAGCTACGCGCACTTAGAAAATGAGCAAGATTCTGAGCTTTTCTATGTTTACGGCACACCAGACAGAGAAACAGGTCTTGGCCTAACTGGTTATGCGAGTGAATATGACCACAAAGATAAGCACGACATTTTAGATATCTACGCAACAGGTAAATTTGATTTATTTGGTATGGAACATGATCTGTCGTTTGGTGTAAACCAAGCAGATATGGATAACAAAGATAAATCATTGTATGACCGTACAACAGGCAATGGTTTCCCTGCGATGCCTGAGCTAGGTGGTTGGGACGGTGTTGCGCCAGTACCAACACTTACTGATGGTTTAACAGGTGCTGATATCACTAGTCGACAACGCTCTGCATATATTTCAACACGCATTCGTGCAACTGACGCATTCAGCATTTTAGCGGGTGTAAGCCAAGTAAATTGGGAAACGGAAGGTGCCTCTTACGGCGTTGCAAAAGACAAAGATAGCGACCAAACAGTGCCGTACTTCGGTGTTGTTTATGATATCAACGAAAGCTTCTCAACTTACGCAAGCTACACAGAAACCTTTGTTCCGCAAACAGAGCGTGACGTAAACGGTGATTATTTAGATCCAATCACAGGTAAAAGTAGCGAAATTGGTGTAAAGGCACAGCTACTTGATGACGACTTATTTGTAACTGTAGCCTACTTTGATGCAAAACAAGTTGGCCTTGCTGTTGCTATCCCAGGTTCATTACCTGATGACACTCGCTACTATGGCGCAGATGGTATTAACAGTGATGGTATTGAAGTAGAGCTTAGTGGCAAAATCAACGAAACGCTGAGCGCGAGCTTTAGTTTCAGCAATCTAAACATTGATGGTGATGAATTAGTTAAAAACTACACACCTGAAAACCAATTTAAACTTGCTGTAACTCATAAAGTGCCTGAAGTTGATGGTTTAACCTTTGGTTTAAACTACCAATGGCAAGACGACACTAAACGTGTACAACCTACTCAGCCGTCTGGCGTTGTTCCTGTTACTAAGCAAGATGCTTACGGCTTATTAAATCTAATGGCAACATACGATATTAATGACCACATGAGCGTTAACTTAAACGTTAATAACGTAACTAACGAAAAGTACTTACATAGCTTGTTCTGGGAGCAAGGTTATTACGGCGCACCGCGTAGTTATTCAGTATCTTTCAACTGGCAGCTATAATTTTATAAAGCGACAAGTTTTAAGCTTTAAGTACATGAAAAGCCGCATCATATGCGGCTTTTTTATTACCCCATTTTACTCTAAGAGCAAAAAACATAGCGAATAACCTTCACTTCATTGCACCTTATAAATTTTTCTGTAGTGTATTAAAAAATGAATATTTTAGTTATTTGGTACAGATTAATGGATGCTAAAAAATCGAAACGCTCTAGAAGATGTCCAGATTGTGGATGGAAGTTTCCAATAGCCAAAGCGAGTACACCAATAGACAGGGTTGACGGTAAACTATTCACTTGCCCTGATTGCCAAACAGCTCTCATATATCGAACTGATACAGAACTTATGTATCGAATTTTCACGCTGATGACAATACCAGCTACCAGCTTGGCATTCATATATGACGATAATGCGCTATTTGAAACAATAGCGATTTTTTTGATAATCCCTCTTGCAACCCTTGCTGCTATTTTATGGCGTCGTAGCGAATATATTGAACGTGTAAAATAACTTAAAATTGTCACTGAATTGAAAATGCGACAAACTACTGCCTACTCCAACAACTGCGGGTATATCCCGCATTAAGTTCTGCAATTAAACGCGATATAAAATCGCTGCTACAAACAACCATAAAAAAACCGCTAACTGTGTAGCGGTCTTTTTGTGTTAAGTGCGGGTCAAATCACGCTTAACTATACTCTTTTGCGGTGTTTATAGCTCGTCTTCAGCTAATAGGCCTGCATCTTCACCATCTTCTGGTTGCACAGTTGCTTGAAGTAATAGCATCTCACGTAACTTACCTTCGATCTCATCTGCGATCTCTGGGTTGTCTTTTAAGAACTTAATTGAGTTTGCTTTACCTTGACCAACTTTGCTGCCATTGTAGCTGTACCAAGCACCTGATTTTTCAACAATCTTATGCTTAACGCCTAGATCGATTAGTTCGCCTTGTTTAGAAATACCTTCACCATACATGATGATGAACTCAGCTTGTTTAAACGGCGGAGCAACCTTGTTTTTAACAACTTTAACGCGGGTTTCGTTACCAACAACCTCATCGCCTTCTTTCACTGAACCAATACGACGAATATCGATACGTACTGAAGCGTAGAATTTAAGTGCGTTACCGCCTGTTGTTGTTTCAGGGTTACCAAACATAACACCAATTTTCATACGGATTTGGTTGATGAAAATACATAGTGTGTTTGAACGCTTGATGTTACCTGTAAGCTTACGTAATGCTTGTGACATTAAGCGAGCTTGCAGACCCATGTGTGAGTCACCCATGTCACCTTCGATTTCAGCTTTAGGTGTTAAAGCTGCTACCGAGTCAACAATCACAACATCAACAGCACTTGAACGAACTAACATGTCACAAATTTCTAATGCTTGCTCACCCGTGTCTGGCTGAGAAACAAGTAAATCATCAATGTTTACGCCCAATTTTTGTGCGTATACAGGATCTAAAGCGTGCTCAGCATCTACGAATGCACACGTTTTACCTTGCTTTTGAGCTTCAGCGATAACTTGTAAAGTAAGTGTTGTTTTACCTGATGATTCAGGACCATACACTTCAACAATACGGCCTGTAGGTAAACCACCAATACCTAGTGCGATATCGATACCAAGTGAACCTGTTGAGATTGCTTCAATATCTAGGGCTTTGTTGTCGCCCAGTTTCATAATTGAGCCTTTACCAAATTGACGCTCAATTTGTGATAAAGCAGCGTCTAAGGCTTTTTGTTTGTTATCGTTCATTCTGTTCTCCAAATCCGGCTAATGCAGACAGTATACTGTATGAAATCACAGTATCAAGCTAATTTTCAGATTTTATCAATTCAATTATGTTTTTTAACGAATAAACAATAGCTTGCAGTCTAACTTCAGCTCTATCACCAGCGAAAACCTGTTTGCTTGAGTAGTTTTGACCAGCCAAATGAATACAAAACCACACTAATCCCACAGGTTTATCCAGTGTTCCACCACCGGGGCCTGCTATCCCCGAAATAGCTATTGCAATATCGGCGTTTGCAGCTTTTGCCGCCCCCGATGCCATTTCAACAACGGTTTGTTCACTCACCGCGCCAAAGCTGTTTAAGGTTTGCTCGCTAACGCCAATGAGCTCATGTTTTGCTTGGTTACTATAAGTAACAAACGCTCGGTCAATATAATTAGAACTGCCCGGGGTATCGGTGAGCGCATAACTCACTCCACCGCCAGTGCATGATTCTGCGGTAGTGATCCATAAGCGTTTATCCGTTAAAATAGCTCCTAATTTCGCAGCAAGTGTTTTAATCTCTTGATGTAATTCCATATTCAGCCTTTGGGTAAATACATGTCGTTTGATCTTTATGCACCGCACACTATAAAACAACAAACCCCTATGATGCAGCAGTATCTAAAAATAAAAGCCGAGCATCGGGATATTTTATTGTTTTATCGTATGGGCGACTTTTACGAACTTTTCTTTGATGATGCCAAGCGTGCAGCACAACTTCTTGATATTTCTCAAACCCACCGAGGTAAAGCCGGTGGCGATCCCATTCCAATGGCGGGTGTGCCCTATCACGCAGTAGAGAACTACTTAGCTCGCCTTGTACAAATGGGTGAGTCGGTGGCTATTTGTGAACAAGTTGGCGACCCAGCTACTAGCAAAGGCCCTGTTGAGCGTAAAGTTGTGCGCATTGTTACACCGGGCACTATTTCTGACGAAGCGTTATTACAAGAACGCCAAGACAACTTGCTAACCAGTGTGTGGCAAAGTAAACAAGGCTTATATGGTATTGCTTATTTAGATATTAACTCTGGCAGATTCAATGTGTTAGAAGTAAATACTGATGAAGCATTTAGCTCAACATTACAACGTTTAGCCCCTGCTGAGCTGCTCTATAGTGAAACATTTGCAAATGTGCATTTAATTGAACATATCAAAGGCGCACGTCGTCGCCCAGAATGGGAATTTGATTTAGATACTGCACAGCATTTACTTTGCGACCAATTTGGCACCAAAGATTTAGTTGGTTTTGGTGTAGACAAAGCACACGCTGCTTTGGTGGCTGCGGGCTGCTTAATGCAATATGTAAAAGACACTCAACGTATTGCCCTGCCGCATATTCGTGCGATTACCCTTGAGCAAAACGAACACGCGGTGATCTTAGATGCCGCAACCCGTAAAAACCTTGAACTAACAGTTAATTTATCAGGCGGCTACGAAAACACGCTTGCACAAGTACTTGATAAAACAGCGACTGCGATGGGTTCACGCTTATTAAAGCGTCGTATTCATACACCAGTGCGCAGCAAAACAGAGCTCAACTCTCGACTAAACGCTATTAGTGCAATTATCGATGCGCAATTATGTGGTGAGCTACAAGAGTCATTAAAGCAAATTGGCGACATTGAGCGTGTTATCGCCCGTTTAGCGCTTTGCACAGCACGCCCGCGTGATTTAACGCGCCTGCGTAGCGCACTGCAAGCTCTGGCACCATTACACGAATTACTTTTGGACGCCAACGATCCGCGTATTAGTCAAATAATAGCGCAATCACAGCAATTACCTGAGCTACAAGACTTACTAGAACGTGCTGTCATCGAAACCCCACCGGTACTTATTCGTGATGGGGGTGTTATTGCCCCGGGTTATAACAGTGAGCTTGATGAATGGCGTGCCCTAAGCCAAGGCGCAACCGATATTCTCGAAAAGCTTGAAGAACGTGAGCGTGAACGCACAGGCATTAGCACTTTAAAAATTGGCTATAACAAGGTGCATGGCTTTTTTATTGAAGTAAGTCGCGCTAACTCGCACTTGGTTCCTGCCGATTATATTCGCCGTCAAACGCTAAAAAATAATGAGCGCTATATTATCCCTGAGCTTAAAGAGCACGAAGATAAAGTACTTGGTAGCCAGTCAAAAGCGCTAGCACTTGAAAAACAGCTTTACGAGCAACTCTTTGAGTTTATTGCTCCGCACATTGAGCAGTTACAAACAATGGCAGCTGTTTTAGCAGATTTAGATGTACTGAACAATTTGGCCGAACGTGCGCAAGCGCTCAATTATGCTAAGCCAACACTGTGCGATAACGATAATATCAGTATTAAACAGGGTCGCCACCCAGTGGTAGAACAAGTAATGAAAGACCCGTTTATTGCCAACCCTGTAGAGCTTAATAACGACCGTAAAATGTTAATTATCACAGGTCCAAATATGGGTGGTAAATCGACCTATATGCGCCAAACCGCACTTATTGTTTTGATGGCTCACATTGGTTGTTACGTTCCTGCTGATAGTGCAGAAATTGGTAATATTGACCGTATTTTTACGCGTATTGGCGCAAGTGATGACCTAGCATCAGGGCGCTCAACCTTCATGGTTGAAATGACCGAAACGGCAACAATTTTAAATAACGCCACAGCGCAATCACTGGTACTGATGGATGAAATTGGTCGCGGTACTTCAACTTATGATGGTTTATCGCTTGCCTATGCAACGGCTGATTATTTAGCATCAAAAATTGCTGCTAAAACTTTGTTTGCAACCCACTATTTTGAGCTAACCGAACTGGCCGAGCAAAAAACGGGGCTGGTTAATGTGCACCTCGATGCCATTGAGCACAACGACACCATTGCCTTTATGCATACCGTGCTTGAAGGCGCAGCAAGCAAGAGCTTTGGTTTACAAGTTGCTGCTTTGGCTGGTGTACCAAAAGCGGTTATCCAACAAGCAAAACAAAAGCTTAAAATGCTTGAGAATCATCAACCTGTTACTGCCCCTATTGAGCAACAACAGCAAACATTAAGTTTTGATGATGAGCCTTCTGAGCTTGAATTAACCTTAAAACAGCTTGATCCAGACAGCCTAACGCCAAGACAAGCACACCAACTACTGTATCAATTAAAAGATTTATTGTAGTGCAATAAAAGAGCTATAAAAAAAGCTGACATGACGTCAGCTTTTTTGTGTGTTCTGAACCCGTGGGTTCTATACCCTTGATCAGGTATTCATTGTTGTCAAATCAGGTGAATTGGTCGAATAGGCTATCTGTACTTAAACCTTCGTGTTGCAAAATGTCTTTTAAGCGACGTAATGCTTCCACTTGAATTTGTCTTACACGTTCACGTGTTAAGCCAATTTCACGACCAACATCTTCAAGGGTTGATGGCTCATAGCCCAGTAAACCAAAACGACGAGCAAGTACTTCACGCTGTTTCGGGTTTAACTCTCCAAGCCAATCAACAATGTGCTTGTTGATGTCATTGTTTTGTACTTCGCCTTCTGGACCGTAGTCTTTCTCATCGGCGATAATATCTAATAACGCTTTGTCATTTTCACCACCGATAGGTGTATCCACCGAGGTGATTTTTTCGTTTAAACGCAGCATCTTAGTAACATCTTCAACCGGCTTATCTAAGCACTCTGCAATTTCTTCTGCAGTAGGTTCATGGTCAAGTTTCTGCGTTAATTCACGGGCTGTTCTTAAATAAACATTAAGCTCTTTGACCACATGAATAGGTAAACGAATCGTACGTGTTTGGTTCATGATGGCACGTTCAATGGTTTGACGTATCCACCAAGTTGCATAAGTTGAAAAACGAAAACCACGTTCTGGGTCAAATTTCTCAACGGCTCTGATAAGGCCTAAATTACCTTCTTCAATAAGGTCTAGTAGCGCAAGGCCTCGGTTGTTATAGCGGCGGGCAATTTTCACCACTAAACGTAAATTACTTTCAATCATTCGCTTGCGAGAGGCTTCACAGCCTTTCAGTGCTTTTCGAGCAAAATAGACTTCTTCTTCTGCGCTTAACAGCGGAGAAAAACCAATCTCACCAAGATACAGCTGTGTAGCATCTAAATTCTTGGCAACTTCTTCTTTTGCAAAAATTTCATCTTCGTTGTCGACTTCTTCAAGTAATTCAGAAGACTCTTCTTCGACTACCGTGTCATCAAATTTATCGTCAATCGCGTCAGTTTTTTTCTCAAGTTTTGCTGTGTGACCCATAAGCGTCCTCCCGAGCAAATATGTGATTGAGCTAAATCACTTTATCAATACCCTAAATGGCTAAGGTAGATACTTAGCAGGATTGACTGCTTGACCCCGATAACGAATTTCAAATCTCAAAGCCGTAACCGTAGAGTCTGAACTGCCCATTTCTGCTATTTTCTGCCCCGCCTTTACTTCCTGTTTTTCCTTTACAAGCAACTTTGAATTGTGCGCGTAAGCACTTAGGTAATCATCATTGTGTTTCAAAATGATTAAATTACCATACCCCCTCAATGCGTTGCCCGCGTATACCACAGTTCCATGTGCAGCAGCTACAACAGAAGCCCCTTGTTTATTAGTGATCTGTAACCCTTTAAAGCCGTTCTCTTTATTAGAGAAGCGTTGCGTTACTTTACCTTTAGCAGGCCAGTTCCATACAACTTTTGCATTAGAATTACGTTTTTTTTCACTAATTATTTTGTTGGCTTGTTTCTGAACATACTCTCGTTGTTTTGGCTGATCAAGCTCTTTCTTTAATTTTTTGTTATTTTTTTGTATAGAAACAGTAGACTTTTTACTCGAATTCGTATATTTTTTCGTCTTTTTTTGTTTTTGTGCCGATTTTATGAGCGAAATATTCTGCCCAGGGAAGATGGTATAAGGTGCTGGAATATCGTTTATTTTTGCGAGGGTTCGAAAATCTTGCTGAGCGCTAAAAGCAATTGAATATAAAGTATCGCCCTTTTTGACTACATATTTTGAGCCAGAGATATTTACTTTGCGAGTGGCGGGTTTAACTTTATTGTCTAAACTACTAACCGGTGCTGGCGCTTCGCGAGAAGTACAACCAAAGAGCAAAATACTAAGAAACAAAGTAACATAGCCTGTTATCTGCCTGCTCATCGTAAAATGCTCCTTATCGTACTAGTTTAATGGTTTTACGGGTTATCGCAGTAAAAAGTACACAACCACAACTAAAACAACTAATCCCCAGCCAAGCGCTTCAACATATTGACGTAATTTCTGCTCCATTTTAACGCCGCCCCACTTCATTAAAGCCGACACTAAGAAAAAGCGTGCGCCACGACCAATTGCCGAAGCAATTAGAAACGGCAGAAATGCCATTTGCATCAAACCAGCACCTATGGTGAAAACCTTATAAGGTATGGGGGAGAATCCCGCTAAAAACACCACCCACACACCGTAGTTTTCAAACCAACTTAGCGCTGTGTCAAATTTCGCTTGCCAACCCATTTGCGCAATCAGCGGCTCGACCACAGGTTCGAATAACCAAAAGCCAAGTAAGTAACCTAAAATACCACCAATCACTGAAGCAATCGTCGTAAAGCTGGCAAAACGCCATGCTTTATCTGGTTGAGCAAGTGACATAGGTGCTAGCATGACATCCGGTGGTACCGGAAAAAAAACAGATTCAGCAAAACTCATCCCTGCTAAATAACGCTCTGCATGGCGATGTTTAGCCCATACCAGTGCCATATCATATAACTTAGTAAACAACTTCAAAGTTTAACGTCCTATTCAATATCACCAGGTACCAAAGGTACAAATCTTACTGGTGCGACTTTATGTTCTGTGAAAGTATCGCCATTTCTAACGACCATCATTAATTGCTGATCTTGCTCACCGATAGGTGCAATCATAACGCCCCCATCAGCCAATTGAGCAAGTAACCCTTGTGGCATAGTGGCGGCTGCAGCTGTAACAATAATCCCCTCAAACGGCGCTTGTGATTGCCAGCCTTGCCAACCATCACCATGTTTCATGGTGACATTATATAAATCGAGTTTGTGCAAACGGCGTTTTGCTTGCCACTGTAGTGCTTTTATACGCTCTACCGAGCACACTTTAGTGAACGTTTTTGCCAGTATTGCCGTTTGGTAGCCAGACCCTGTGCCAATTTCGAGCACTTTATCACGTACGCCCGCTAAGCGAAGTAGCTCAGTCATACGTGCGACAATATAAGGCTGCGAAATCGTTTGTCCTTGACCAATTGGCAATGCGGTATTTTGATAAGCTTTGTGCTGTAAAACATCATCGATAAAAATGTGTCTGGGTGTTGAGGCTATCGCTTCAAGCACAGTGCTGTCTTCTACACCTTCGCGTTTCAATAACTCTGCTAATGCCAGTGCGCTGCGATTATAATTAGTCAGCACTATTAATCTCCATATTTGCTAACCAGCTATCGACTGCTTGTAAACTTTCTTTCGCTGTCATATCAACACTAAGCGGGGTCACTGATGCGTAACCATTATTTATGGCGTAAAAATCAGTGCCTTCACCTGCATCACTTTCAGCACCAAGGGTACCATACCAATAAATGTCACGGCCCCATGGGTCTTGTTGTTTCGTCATGGTTTCAGCTTTATGGCGCGAACCTAAACGGGTTACCTTAACTCCTTTTAGCTCAGTAAGTGGAATATCTGGCACGTTTAAGTTGATGATTTGATCTTTCGGTAATGGGTGCGATGCCAACTCTTTGATAATACTCACCGCAATCGCAGCTGCAGTTTCAAAGTGATTTCCTTCTTTAGAGCATAACGACACAGCAATGGCAGGAAGTCCTAAGTGGCGACCTTCAGTGGCGGCGGCAACAGTACCTGAATACAAGGTGTCATCACCTAGATTTGCGCCGTGGTTTATTCCGGCTACCACGAGATCTGGCTGCTGCTCGGTTAACTCGTTAACCCCTAAGTGCACACAGTCAGTCGGCGTGCCATTAATTGAAATGAAACCATTATCAAGGGTAGTTGCACGCAGCGGATTCATTAACGTTAATGAATTACTTGCGCCACTGCAATTGCGATCTGGCGCCACTAAGGTCACATCTGCAATTTGCGTTAATGCATGATACAAAACCGCAATCCCTTTAGCATGTACGCCATCATCATTGCTCAATAAGATTTTCATTTACGCATCCTTTTGTTTTTGTTCTCTGGGGCTTGCATCTTGATAGTCCACCAACTCACGCAGTAAGGCAGTAGCAAAACAGCCTTTTGGTAGACCAAAACTTAACTTTAAAGTAGTTTCGTCAATCGTTTCAACGGCTAATGAATCAGGAATAAGTCGTAACATTCTACGCTCATTCTTAAGGCCAAGTTCGCTAAGGCCTTCTATCCAAGATTGATAAGGTTCTAGCCACACTTTTTCGGTTTCGGTCAGGCCTTTTTCGCCTTTACCAACCATGGGGGCCGACATCACAATATCACCAGACGCTAAGCGAGCAATATTGTCATCACTAATGTTGTCTTCAAAAAAGGCATTACTGCCGCTGAGCATAAACACTTCGCGGTGCATTGTTTTCGCAAGGCCATGCTCGGCAACCCGCATACTCACAATTTCATTAAATACATAAGAGCGTGCCGCTGAAATAACTAAACCACGCAATTTTTTATCGCGGATACGCTCTCCAGCAAACATGCGCTTTGCCATTTCAAGGTTGTGACTACCATGCCCAAAGCGCTGCTCACCAAAGTAATTAGGCACCCCTGCACGCACCGCGTTGATACGGCACAAAATATCCAGCGGCTCAGTCACGTTGCGTAACGTAATGGTAAAGCGATTGCCTTTATGGCAACCCGTTCTGAGCTTACGGTTATGGCGCTGTTGCGAAATTACAAAAAATTGCTCGTTATTCAGTTCACTAAATTCTATGTGCTTTTTAATTGGTACTGGCACGCTAAACCACTGTGTACACACGCCATGACGGTCTTTTAAGCCTGCATAACTCACATCACGTGGAGATACCCCTGCTTTTTCGGCAATGCGTTTCGCAATAAACTGAGTATTTTCGCCTTTTTTTACAACCTGCAAGCAAACATGTTCACCAGAACCAGTAAACTCAATTCCTAAGTCTTCATCAACCATGAAGTCTTCGGCGTGAGTTTTAAAGTCAGCCTTAGAAAGAGGTTTACCGTATAGGTAGTTTAACTCACTCATGCGCTTAGTTTGCTCATAATCACCACTGCGTGGCTTGAAATACCTTCTTTGCGGCCTTCAAACCCTAGCTTCTCTGTGGTTGTTGCTTTCACATTAACTTGTGAAATATCAGCTTCAAGGTCTTGGCATAAGTTTTCACGCATTGCTTGAATATGTGGCAACATTTTTGGTGCTTGCGCAACAATCGTGACATCGGCATTGCCAAGTACGTAACCTTGCTCTTTAGCAAGCCCAACCACGTGGCGTAGTAAAATTCGGCTATCAATATTTTCGTATTCGCTCGCAGTGTCTGGAAAATGCTTGCCAATATCCCCCATTGCTAATGCACCTAAAATAGCATCACACAATGCGTGAATGGCAACATCGCCATCTGAATGCGCTAAAAAGCCTTGTGGGTAATCTATTTTTTCACCACAAATTACCAACGGGCCTTCGCCGCCAAATTTGTGTACATCAAAGCCATGGCCAATTCGAATCATGAGGTACTCTCGTTTTGTTGTTTTTGCAGTAAAAATGCTGCTAAATCTAAATCTTCTGGGGTGGTGATTTTAATATTGTCACTGCGACCGGCAACCAGCTTAACAGGCTGCTTAGCCCATTCAATTGCCGATGCTTCATCAGTGATAGTCACACCATTTTTAAGGGCACTTGATAGCGCATTAGTCAGCGCTTGATAAGGGAAAAACTGAGGAGTGAGTGCCTGCCATAAATCATCACGAGGCACTGTTTGCTCACTGTGGGTATGACCGCGCTTAATGGTGTCTTTTACTTTTGACGCTAAGATACCGCCTTCATTGGCAGCGATGCATTCTGTCATTAAACGCTGAATATCAGCCAAACACACTAACGGCCTTGCCGCATCGTGCACAAGTACCCAATCAGGTGGGTTATCAGCAAGTGATAGCAATGCATTGAGCACTGAATCAGCGCGCTCTTTACCACCAGATACGCGCTCAATACGCTTATCAATATGAGGTAAATCAGCAAAGTAGCCGTCATCATCGCTAACTGCTACTTTGATGGTATTTAATTCGTTAAGTTCTGCAAGTTTACTCAGGGTATGTTCTAAAATAGTTTTGCCCGCCAGTTCAATATACTGCTTTGGCGCCGAATGCTGCATTCGACTCCCTACCCCCGCAGCGGGAACAATAGCGGTTATAGTTTGCTTAATTTTCATTTTGTTGTTGGCCCGGCAAAACGCGAATAAAGGTTTCGCCAGGTTTAATCATTCCTAATTCATTACGCGCGCGCTCTTCGATACCTTCTTGACCAAGCTTTAGATCTTTTATATCTGCTTTAAGTACAGTATTGCGCTTTAATAATTTCGCGTTAGTGTCTTGATGAGAGGTAACCGCTTGTTTCAGACGAGTGTAATCTTGCACACCATTATGGCCAAACCATAAACGATATTGCAGAAATAAAGCCAAACATAACAAGGCGAATTGAAAAACCCGCATTGAACACTCCTTCGCGGTTAAATTAAGTCAAAGGGCGTTTTAAATTACGCCAATTTATATTGCTTGCTAGTAGCATTTCTCTTAATGACAAACGCTTAGGTGTGATGCGTTTATTAAATTGCCATTGATGACCGCAACACGCCGCCGCCATCACTGCCTTTGCAGGCTTAAGCAGTTGAATATGCGTGCTTTCTAGCGATTCACCTGAAGTATCAAACCAACCAAGCTCGTTGCAATGTACCTTATTGTCGCTTACTTGATCTAAGCTGTCTATGCGCACAGTTGTACATTGCTCGTCATTAATTAGCACGGGAACAATTAACCCGCGCTTAGCATGTTGACTATAAAAGTCTTTTGAGTCTTTTTTATTATAAACAGGTGGCGTTGTTTTTTGTTTTTCAAGCCAACTGCCATTTTGTGAATCAAGCTGTAATGGTGCATCGCCACTAACTATACGCATGGCTAAACGCTCAATATAGTAAGGCAAACTTGCTAATAAGCGTTTAAGCCTTGCAGTATCAGGTTCATCGACTAAACGCGGGATCTCACGAGCATAAAATGCATTACATAACTGCGCATACAAAGCACGCTCGGCATCAGTTTGCCAAATTTCGGCTTGTTGCGAGTGTTCGCTCTGTGAAGTTGGTTTAGACAATGCGCGCTCTTATAAAACAATTGCTTGACTGTTTTATAGCATAGAGCGTTTATTGAGCGCTACTTTACTGCGCCTTTTTTACCCAATTTTGCATTACCAGATTCTAAAAACTGCACCACCGCATCACGCTTTTTACCTAGTAACAAACTACCATCAGCTAAAAACATAAAGTTTTGCCAACAACGCTTAAAAACGGCAAAGCTGGTTTCAATGATATTATCGCGAGCCATACAAAAATAGACCGTAGTGTTTGCTTCCCACGCTAAGTGGTTTAGGATTTCTTCAGGTAACTGCTCGTCGCCCGCTTCCCATGCGTTTTCCCAGTTAATGGTCTCTGAAAAGCTGTCGTCTTTGCCGCACCAATCTGTTTTATCAAAAAAGTCAGGGTGATCATGCTCTCGGCTCACCATGGTAGTCCATAAAACAGCAGCTCGTTCAGCACTCATTGGTTTTATTTGCGCTGCGTCTTCGCTGCTTATCGGCATATCTTTATGACGAAAAACCCAGGCTTTTTTGTATTCATCTAACGAAATATAATTCATAGTTCAGGCAGTTTGTTTCAGCGTAAAATGTGCAAACTGCAATTATACCCAAATGACTCCAAGATGCGAGATAAACACATGACAATCAAACCCGGTATTTACCAACATTACAAAGGTCCAAAATACAAAGTTGAATATGTTGCCACTCATAGCGAAACGAATGAGCCATTGGTAATTTATCAAGCGCTTTACGGCGAATTTGGCATGTGGGCACGCCCGCTTAGTATGTTTACAGAAACCGTCACTGTAGAGGGCAAAACGGTACCGCGTTTTGCATACCTTTCAGACGCCGACTAACTGTGGCATCATGACGTTATTAATCACTGCTCAGACCAGATAAGGTGACATCGTGCTTTTTAATTCAACCGATAACTACATTGCCAGTAACTCATTAAAACAAGCGGTTAACGCAGCGATATTGCTCGAAAAACCCCTGCTTATAAAAGGTGAACCCGGCACAGGTAAAACTATGCTGGCCGAGGAACTTGCAAAAAGCTTAGACACTACGCTAATTCAATGGCATATCAAATCAACCACTAAAGCGCAGCAAGGCCTGTATGAATATGATGCGGTATCTCGTCTTCGCGACAGCCAGTTAGGTGATGAGCGTGTGCACGATATCAGCAACTACATTGTAAAGGGGAAATTATGGCAAGCCTTTACTTACGGTGAGCAACATAACAAGCGCCCTGTGCTATTGATTGATGAAATCGACAAAGCCGATATTGAATTTCCCAACGACTTGCTACTAGAACTCGATAAAATGGAGTTTCATGTTTATGAGACCGGCGAGCGCGTTGTTGCAAAGCAACGCCCGATTGTAATCATCACGTCAAATAACGAAAAAGAGCTGCCAGACGCCTTTTTACGTCGTTGTTTTTTCCATTACATTGATTTTCCAAGTAGTGAAGAAATGGCACAAATTATCGATGTGCATCACCCGCATGTTAAACAAGATTTAGTTCGCCAAGCACTTGAGGTATTCTTTAATCTACGTGACGTAAACGGCATTAAGAAAAAGCCATCAACCAGCGAATTACTCGATTGGTTAAAGCTACTAATGGCCGAAGACATTGATGCTAAAACACTGCATGATAAAAGCCAAAAAGGCGGCCTAATGCCCATGTTTGGCGCGTTATTAAAGAACGAGCAAGACATTAGCTTAATCGAAAAACTTGCGTTTATGAGCCGACGTTAAGATGTTAATTGCGTTTTTCTTTAAGCTTCGCGAATACCGCTTACCAGTTAGTTTGCGAGAGCTACTTGATTTGATCAATGCGCTCAAGCAAGGGGTTATTTTTGCTGACGTTGACGCGTTTTATTATTTAGCGCGTACCATCATGGTCAAGGATGAAACCCACTTTGATCGTTTTGATAAAGCCTTTGCAGATTACTTTAGTGGCGTGGCCGACCTTGATCTGCTCGAAAGCTTAAAACAGCAACATGCCTTGCCTGATGATTGGCTACGCAAAGAGTTTGAAAAGCACTTAAGCGAAGAAGAAAAAGCGCAATTACAAGCCATGGGCGGCCTTGATAAACTCATGGAAACCCTCAAGCAACGCCTTGAAGAGCAGCAAAAACGCCATGCTGGGGGTAATAAGTGGGTGGGTACCGGTGGCACTTCACCATTTGGCGCCTATGGGTATAACCCTGAAGGTGTGCGCATTGGTCAAGACGGTAACCGACATCGCCGTGCGGTAAAAGTGTGGGATAAGCGCAGCTACCGAAACCTTGATAGTGACCGTGAAATCGGCTCGCGCACCATTAAACTCGCTCTAAAAAAACTGCGTAAATTTGCCCGTACTGGCGCCAGCGACACTCTCGATTTAACCGAAACCATCCGCGCAACCGCAAAACAAGGCGGCATGCTCGATGTGAAAATGGCACCTGAGCGCCACAATGCAGTAAAAGTATTGATGCTATTTGATATCGGCGGTTCAATGGATGATTACATTCATACCTGCGAAGAGCTATTTAGCGCCGCCCACAGCGAGTTTAAACACCTTGAGTTTTACTATTTTCATAACTGTTTATATGAGCATGTTTGGCAAGACAACGAGCGTCGTCACTCAAACATCATTGATACCATGACCTTGATTAACAAGTTCACCAGCGACTACAAGGTGATCTTTGTTGGCGATGCCACCATGGGCCCTTACGAAATCGCCTACCCCGGTGGCAGCGTTGAGCATTGGAATGAAGAGCCCGGTAGCGCTTGGCTAAACCGCATAACCAATCACTTTGATAAAGTCGCTTGGCTCAACCCACAACCCGTTGAACACTGGCGCTATTATCAATCAATTGATTTTATAAAGCAGTTAATGGACAACCGCATGTACCCACTCACGCTAGATGGGATTAGTAATGCGATTAGGGAGTTGAGTTAGAGCTATCAGCCGTCAAACAGCATAAAAACTGAGAAATGAATGTAAAGTTATAATTGTTTATAAATACAAATAACTAAGCCCCTTCTCGATCAGCTATAAACTGACGGCTGAAAGCTGACAGCTCCCATTTACATTCCCTTCCAAACCAAAAACACCAGCGCAAAACCCACTAAATAAAGCAAACCTAGCCAGCTTAGGGTGCGTAATAAAGGTGAGTGATGAATGCTGGTTTCTGAGCGCACTAAACTAAAGTTCAGCCATGCAAATACAGGCGTGGTTACAAAAGCGAGGGTCATAGCAAAAGTGAGCATTGGGCCAAGGGCTGATTTAAAGAATAAAATCACTGCCATGCCAGCAAATGCTTGCAGTAATAACCACATATTTAAACTGTGTTTAGATTGTTTAATCGGTAGCAGTTTATGTGACTCATTTAATGTTCTGGCGTAGCCATCAAGCACTGTTAGCGTGGTGCCAAACATACATAAAAAAGCAATACCTGAAAC
Source organism: Pseudoalteromonas sp. S2721 (assembly GCF_005887425.1). Taxonomy (NCBI): domain Bacteria; kingdom Pseudomonadati; phylum Pseudomonadota; class Gammaproteobacteria; order Alteromonadales; family Pseudoalteromonadaceae; genus Pseudoalteromonas; species Pseudoalteromonas sp. S2721. Next base: position 1,028 of record NZ_PNCZ01000029.1, on the reverse strand, counting down.
CAGCGGCCTTGCCCACTCGCCCATGGTAAGGGCATACATATCAATTAATTGCTTTGCAAAGGCGACTCCACCTAATTGCACAGCCTGTGCTTGGCCATATTGCACTAATACGCCTAATGAGAAAAACACTAACGCAAGTGCTGCGGTAAGCCAGTAGCCCAAATTAAAGTCAAACAAGCCTTGTTGCTTTGTCACTGCTTGTTGATGCTGCTTTTCTTTTAGCCACAGTGAGCTGATTGCTGATATTTCAATGGGTGCAGGCATCCAGCCCATGAGCGCGACCATAAAGCCAAGCATGGCAAGTTCATATGGCGACGGGCCTACATAGTCAACCGGTGCCATTGGGCCATTATTAATTGCCACAACCAACGCAGCCACGGTTGTAACCGTTAACAGCCCCATAATGAGCTTTGAGACATTATCTAGCGCCTTAAAGTGCCCCAACAACAAAATAAGCAAACACACAGCTAAGATCAGCCAGCATAATAAGGTTACAGAAACAGTGACAGGTAATGCATAGTGCAGCAGACTGGCCGTTAATAATAAAACCCCTGCAGTATTCACTACGGCGGCGACTATATTAAGCGCAATAAAGCTATAGAAATACCCAGGTCCTTTTTGCTTGTAGCCCTCAACTAAACTTTGTTTGGTCGCGAGCGTGTACTCCATGCCAAATCGAAAGAATGGGTACTTCAATACGTTAACTACAATGATTAGCCAAAATAGCTGCCAGCCGAATAACGACCCGGCTTGTGTTGATGCTACTAGATGTGAGCCACCAATGGCGGCTGTAGCCATTAAAATCCCCGGCCCTAAAGCATTTAATTTAGACTGCCAATTTGATACTGCTGATTGCATAAGTTGTGTGTGTTTTATTCTTAGTTACAAGCAACTTACAGCGTTTTAGGTGAGATTGGAAGCAGAGCAAGTTAGCAAGTTAGCAAGTTAGCAAGTTAGCAAGTTAGCAAGTTAGCAAGTACTGAAGGTAGGATAGTAGGCAGATTGCAAGTTACGTATGGAGGAGAAAA